>JAJWOJ010000231.1:319-4026 GCA_021635425.1 Clostridiales bacterium
ACACAAAAAAAAGGCTTTCCCGAAGAAAAGCCGAAAAAATCATCTTTATTTCGTTTTATGTACATCAGGGATTTCACTCGTCATCGCTAAGTGTTTTCCTCCGATAAGTCATCGGCGCACAGCCGTGCAATTTCGCAAAGGCAATCCCGAATTGCGCGGGGTTGGCAAAACCGCATTTCTTCGCGATATTCAACACAAAATCATCCGTTTCGACAAGCAGTCGTTCCGCAAACCTCATTCGCTGCCCCAAAATATACGAATGTAAATTTTCGCCGACGACAGCCTTGAACTTACGCGATAAATATGCGGGATTGTAATAAACTGCCGAAGCCAACGTCGTCAGCGAAAGGTCGTCGCCGAGATGAGTATCTATATACTTTTTAACCGAGCCGATAATTTCGTCGCCGCAATCCTCCGTAACGTCTTTCGCCTCCTGCCCGTCGCCGATAAAACGGCATCCGTTTTTATTTCCGCCGCATAAACTTTCCAGACGGGCATATCGTATTCCGTCTCTTTCTCCGCGCGGCAGATCTACGGCAAAAACGGAATAGTTACCGTCCCGGTCGAAAATATCCTGTTGCAGCCTTTTTGCCCGCTCGATCGCAACGTTAACGTTTTCGGAAACTGGAATCGCCGTAAACCACGCGTTTTCTTCACAAAACACCGATACGTCTTTTCCGAAAGTATTGCGAAGAATATTCGCCATATCCGTCTTAGCTTCCGAAAAAATCATAAACAAAAACAACCGCCCGGAATATTCTTCGTCGTTTTCTTCTACGGATCTCCGCAATTTCATGCCGTTGACTTCCGCCGACAATTCATCGTTCAGCCGCACCTGAAAAGCCAATTCCGATTCTCGTTGCCTTTGTTTTTCCGCCTCGCCGATTTTTTCGCGAACGGCATTCAGCAAAACGGCGTCATCCTCCAATTTCAATACGTAAGACGCCTCCGGAAACTTCAACGCCTCATATGCATATGAAAAATCGCTGTACCCGGTGAGAAAAATAATTTTCAGATCGGGATACGATAACAAAAGCGATTTACATAGCGATATCCCGTTGCATTTCGGCATATCGATGTCGCACACGATTATATCTATATAATGTGTCGCGGAAAACTCTTTTGCCTGTTGCGATCCGTAACAGACATGCACTTCGGCGTCCGTGTTTAACTCGGCAATCAAAGTACCGGCTATCGAATCGGCTATATTTCTCTCATCGTCAACCACCAATATCGTCACTTTTCAATCCTCCCGTTGAGAACACAGATAAATCGTAACTTTCAATCCCCCGAGATCGCTGCGCTTCACAAACAACTCGCCGCGCCCGCCGGCATAATGAAGCAGTCTTCTGCTTACGTTAACCAATCCGGACGTTTCTTCGGGATTAACAAGTTTTTCGGATAACTCTTCGATCTGCGAATCGCTGATATCGCCGTTATCGTCGAATTCTATTCTCAAATTGTTTCCTTCCTCAAAATAACGCACTCTGAATACCCCGCCGTCTTCTTTATTCGCAAATGCATATTTATAAGCGTTTTCGGCGATGGGTTGCATGCATAACTTCGGAATAGGCATTTCACGAAACGCTTCCGGCGGAGAATCGATTTGCAGATCTACCCGCTCGTTAAAACGTATTCTTTGTATTTCGAGATAATCGCGCATATTATCGGCTTCGTCGCACAGCTTTACAATAGGCTCGGCATTGCGCGTAATATACAGAAACAATTTCGACAATCCGCCTGTCATGCGCTCCACGCTTTCTATGTCGCCCATTTTGCAAAGACTGCGGATATTCGCAAAACAATTATATAAGAAATGAGGGTTTATCTGCGCTTGCAACGCCTTGAACTCGCTTTCGACGCGCATCGACTTCTGTCGGTAATTTTCTTCGATATAACTCGATATCGAAGACGTCATATAGTTGAATCCGTCGTATATGTTCTGAAAATCGGACGTAATGTTATCCTCTATGCGGACGTCGAAATCTCCGTCGCTCACCTGCCGCATCGCACCGAGCAACCGTGAATACGGGCGGCTGAAAAAATGTCTGAACATTAAAAACAAAGCAAAAGCCACAAAGCAAAGCAATACGCCTGCAACGATAAAATATATTGTAAACGCGCTTAAAGCGGGATCTGCAGACGCGGCGTCGAAATTTACATATAAAGGAAGTATACTCATCAGCTTTGTACAGTAAACAATCTTTCCGTTTCTGAGTATCGGTTTGTCCGTTTCTTCTTCAGATAAAACAGTTCCCGGCACGACGCCTTCGTCCGAACAGATTATCATTAAAGAATCCTCTTCCGCATAAGGCTTCGTCTGCACTTTAGGAAATGCCGTAAGAGCCAGGCTTTTTGCGATATGATCCGCATCGAGCAACACCGCCAATACGGAATTATCCTGTTCGGAAAGCGACAGCGTGATCAATATTTCACCGTTATTTCTGAGATTGCCTTCGTAGGTAGGCGAATAACGATGTTCTTCTATAGCCTTATCAAGTAAATGTTTACGAAAATCGTCGCCGACAAAAGTGTATAGCGTGTTATACGATAATTCCCCGTCGGGAGCAATCCATAGCGCGCACGAATCGATTACGTCGTAATAGGTCGTAAGCGAAACAAGATCGTCTATCGTTCTGTTAATCGCGGTATTACGCGCATAGGAATCGCCCGATATTTTATCGTAATAATAGGCTTTAAGGCGAACAACGGTATCGCTGTTCATCAGCGAAAATCCCGCTCTCGATATGTTTTTGATATCGTTTTCAAGGTTCTCCGTTAACGCGGCATAACTGTCTTCCACGATTTGTCTCGTCCTGTTTTTTGCCGTTCTGTTCGATACGAACAGATTTACCGATATCAGTAAACCGAACAGAAAAATGATTATTATTTCTATCAAAGCAAAAACGGTAACTAACGACAATTTCCTTTTTTTTGCTCTTACTCCCTTCATAATTCCTCTCTCAGATATTTCTCAGATATTCTGCCGACGCCGGATTTGACTTTTAATTTAAATCCCGTTCGCTTCTTCCTTCGGCAAATAATTCCTTATTTCGCAGTATGCCGACAAGAGTAATACGAATCTTGCCCGGCATGGCACGATCGAAGCCGTCGTCGGGTTTAGAGACCATTCAACCGAATATCTATCGATTCTTCCTTCCGACAACCGTTTTTTATAGTATAGCATAAATAACGATCTTTTTCAATCGATTTTTGATTTTAGGTCACAATTCAATTTCATTTTCGGTAAAAATCGCTTCGACTTCTTAAAATTTTAGTTTTTGTCCCCCATAAATCATTCCTTCGTCCGCGTAAACGTCAACGATTTGATATTGAGGATTTCTTTCCCCGTAATCGCTATACACTTTAAGCTAAGTGAGAAATGTTGCAATGCTTTATCTTGGTCTGAGTGAGAAGATTTGTAAGGAGCGTAGCGACGGATTAGCGATTGTTCGGACTCGCTAAGCTTTGGCTTTTCCGCAACTCATTGTCCGCAATCGCGTCACTTCCGGAATAGGAAACTTCACGCTTTAAGCTAAGTGAGAAATGTTGTAATGCTTTATCTTGGTATAAGTGAAAAGATTTGTAAGGAGCGTAGCGACGGATTAGCGATTGTTCGGACTCGCTAAACTTTGGTTTTTTCGCAACTCAATGTCCGCAATCGCGTCACTTCCGGAATAGGAAACTTCACGCTTTAAGCTAAGTGA
>JAJWOJ010000232.1 GCA_021635425.1 Clostridiales bacterium
GTTTAAAGACGTTTTTAAACCGCCGATTTTACTCTATCAAAGCAAAAATCGGCGGTTAATCGACTTATAGCGGGGCTTTTACAAAATCCGCCGCAAAATTTACTCGGCGAAAAGCTTCGTCGAAAGATATCTGTCTCCGCTGTCGGGGAAAATGACGACGATGTTTTTTCCCTCGTTTTCGGATCTTTCGGCAACATCTATCGCAGCCTTCAGCGCAGCACCCGACGATATCCCGACAAGAATTCCTTCTGTCTTTCCGATTTCTCTTCCGAGCGCAAACGCGTCTTCGTTTGCAACCGCGACAACTTCGTCGTAAACGGAAGTGTCGAGCGTTGCGGGAACAAATCCCGCGCCTATCCCCTGAATCTGATGCGCGCCCGCATGCCCCTCCGAAAGGACGGGCGACGTTGCGGGTTCTACGGCGATAACCTTAACGCCGTCTATTTTTTCCTTTAAATATTTACCGATCCCGGAGATGGTTCCGCCCGTACCGACGCCGGCGACGAGAAAATCGACTTTCCCGTCCGTATCATCGTAAATTTCGGGGCCTGTGGTAAGATAATGCGTTTCGGGGTTTGCGGGGTTTACAAACTGCCCTAAAACAACTCCGCCGCGCTCTTTTGCGATTTCCTCGGCTTTGGCAATCGCTCCTTTCATGCCGAGCGCGCCCTCCGACAAAACGACTTCCGCGCCGTAAGCCGCGATGAGTCTGCGGCGTTCTATCGACATCGTTTCGGGCATGACGATTACGACTTTATAGCCCTTAGCCGTTCCTACCGCCGCGATACCTATGCCCGTATTGCCCGAAGTGGGTTCGACGATAACCGAGCCTTTGCCTATTCTGCCCGATTTTTCCGCGTTTTCGATCATTCCGAGCGCGATTCTGTCCTTAACGCTCCCCGCGGGATTGAAATATTCGAGCTTGGCGAATATTTTTGCTTTTAAAGAATACTTTTCTTCTATGTGCGTGAGTTCCATAAGCGGAGTTTTTCCGATAAGCTCCGCAGCCGATTTATATATCATTATACATTAACTCCTTATTGAATTACCCGAAAAACCGGACTATCCGCCATAAGTTTCCCGAACGGCTACATTTTATCATCGCAAAACGCCGTTGTCAACTTTTTTATATAACAACGTTTAAAATAAATAGCGTAACGAGACATAAAAAGGGGCATCGCGCGGTAATTCGCGCCATGCCCGAAAATTGCATTATTAAATTTAAAACGTTACGCTACTTGAAAGCCGAACCCTCCTCTTTTTATTTCCCGTTCGGGATTGAATATATTCTTATCCGCTTTATGTCGGCCGTAAACAACCCGAATCCGGGTTCCGACCGACATCGGAAGGAAAAATTCTCTTTTGACGTTTCCGGGCTTCTTTACGCCCCGAAAACTTTATTTTTTATCCAAAGTTTAAAAGTTCGCACCGCCATCGGTCTTGAAAATCTCCGAAAACCGAAGTTTTATCAAGCCTTAGCAGGATTATCATACTGCATCGGCGGACTCCTTTATCGAATTCGATTTCGGTATTTTAAAAATAAAGTTCATAATCATAGTTGCGTTAAATACCTCCTTTCATTTTTTCGGTAAAGAACTTCTTACCACATCGGACCTCTCCTCGCTTTTTTATTGACGACTCTTTCCTTAAGAGCTTCCCGCTCTTCTTCCCTCTACGGGGATTCCCTCTGCGACCTTCCGCCGCCCGTCGTCTTTCGCTTTTGTGCCTTTATTATACACCGCAAATCAGCGAAAGTCAATACCCTTTTCCTTTTTTTCACATTATGAAATTTCGGGTTTTGCTATTGACAAAACAAGGGATCTGTGGTAGACTTGAAGTGTCGGGATTTTTTGAACCCTTTTGCGCGGCTTTCGCCGCGCATAAAAAAATAAAAACAATACAAAAAACTGCGTTTCTCTTCGAAATAACGGAAACGCAGTCTTTTTATTATCTTTTTATATTGAATTATTTTTCTATCAGGTCGAGGAATTTAAACGTTCTGCAATCGACAAGTCCTCTGTCGGTAATTCTCACTTCCGGAAGGCACGCAAGCGACACTATCGACATCGTCATAAACGGCGACGGAAGGGCGCAGCCGAGTTCTTTCCAGGCGTTTTCGAGAACTTTAACCTTTTCTTCCATCTCTTCGACGGAAATATCGTTCATAAGCCCCGCGACGGGAAGTTCCACAAGCCCGATTATCTTTCCGTCCTTCACGGCAACGAGTCCGCCGCCGCATTCTATAAGCGTATTGACGGCAAGAGCCATATCCTTATCGTTCGTGCCGACAACGAGAAGGTTGTGCGCGTCGTGAGCGACGGACTGCGCAAGCGCGCCGTCTTTAATTCCGAATCCGCTTATAAACCCTTTGCCGACGTTGCCCGTTCTGTGATGGCGTTCGAACACGCAGGCTTTCATGATATCTCTCGCGGGGTCGGCTTTGAGTTCGCCGTTTTCCGCCGTCATCTCGACGATTTTGTCAACCGTACTCGTTTTAGCGGGGATAACCTCGATAACGTGAACTTTAACTTTTCCTTCCGCCTCGATTTTAAGCGCGCTTTCGTCAATTTTATCGAGATTTATCGAGTGGCGGTATTTTTCGGGATAGGAATAAGCTTTCCTCTCGAAAAGGACTTTGCCGCCTTTCGCGACGAGTTCGCCGTCGATGAAAACTTCGTCTACGACGCATTTTTCGAGGTCGGAAATAAGAACCATATCGGCGCACTTGGAAGGAGCTATAGAACCGAGTTCGCGGGCTAAACCGAAACACTCGGCGGTGTTTATCGTAACCATCTGAATAGCCGTAACGGGATCGATACCCTCCTCTATCGCGCGGCGGACGATATGGTCGAGGTGTCCGCTGCTTATAAGGGTGTGCGGGTGGGAATCGTCAGATACGAGGCAGGCAAACCTCGGGTCGACCGTGTGTTTCGTAACCGCTTTGCCTACTTCCTCGAGGTCGTGCCATGCGGAACCTTCGCGAAGCTGGGCATACATTCCCCTGCGCATTTTCTCGAGCGCCGATTGTTCCGTGGTCGATTCGTGACAGCAATTCATGCCCGCGGCGATATAAGCGTTGAGCATCGCACCCGTTTCGGGAATGGAAAAATGCCCCGTAACCGCTTTATCCGCGTCGAGCGTTTCGCCGACGATATCGTGAGTGTGTTTGTCGGAATTGACAATCCCCGGGAAGTTCATCATCTCGCCGAGACCCACGCACTCCTTCCATTTCATCGTTTCTTTAACGTCTTCGGGATGAATTGCCGAACCCGTATCTTCAAACCCGGGGACGGCGGGGACGCACGACGGAGTGGTAAGCATTGCCTTTAACGGCGTGGTTTCGGCGTCTTTAAGCATATTTTTAACGCCTTCAAGCCCTTTCACGTTGCAAATTTCGTGCGGATCGAAAAATATTCCGCTCGTTCCGTGAGGAATAACCGCACGGGCGTATTCTCCCGCGGTAAGCATGGACGATTCTATGTGCATATGTCCGTCCATAAAAGCGGGGGCAAGGTATTTCCCCGTGCCGTCGATAATTTTAGTATTTTCGCCTACAGACAGGGAAACGTCGCCCACTGCGGCGATTCTGCCCATCGAAACGGCTACGTCGTAACCTTCGAGTATTTCATGCGTGCATACGTTGACGAGTTTTGCGTTTCTGATTACAAGATCGGCTTTTTCTCTGCCCATAGCCACGGCAGAAAGTTTACGGGTACATTCCCGAAGCGGGAATTTGCAGAACGTGTTTTTCATTGATGCCTCCGATTTGTTTTGATTTTTGATATAAGAAGTAGTGAGTTTGCATGCAAAAAGCTACAATCTCTCAATTTAGTATAATAATCGTTTTTACGATTTTTGCAACCATAAAACCGCCAAATTATGCTTTTTCTCCGAAATTTTACACTCCCCCACTTTTTCTTAGCGTATATGATAAATTTTCTTCATAAAACAACCGCGCCTAATCCGACGCGGTTGCAACAATACTTATTTTCTTGTAAATACAACAAAAGC
>JAJWOJ010000233.1 GCA_021635425.1 Clostridiales bacterium
CGAAGGCGAATTCGGCATAAAGCGCGGAAATATCGGCGTTTTGGCGGGTTCAAACACAATCACTTGTGGCTAACGGCGCTCGAGTTTTGTCTGTCCGCCCATGAAAGGAACGAGTACGTCGGGAATACGGATAGAACCGTCGGCAAGCTGGCACTGTTCGATGAGCGCGGGGAATACTCTCGACGTCGCAAGCCCCGAACCGTTGAGCGTGTGGACGAATCTCGTTTTGCCCGTTTCCTTATCTCTGAATCTCGTGTTGTTTCTTCTTGCCTGATAGTCGTTGGCGTTCGATACGGACGAAACCTCTTTGTAAATTCCCATGGAAGGAATCCACACTTCGATATCGTACGTTCTCGCCATGGAAGCCGAGCAGTCGCCCGCGGCGAGTTTGGAAAGTCTGAAATGAAGCCCCAAACCTTCCATAAGCGCGCAAGCCTTGTTTACGAGTTCTTCAAACGCTTCTTTGGACTTGTCGGGGTGGGCATACTGAACCATTTCGACCTTGTTGAACTGGTGACCTCTTATCATTCCGCGTTCTTCGGCTCTGTAAGTTCCCGCCTCTTTACGGTAGCAGGGGGTATAAGCGAAGAATTTCATCGGAAGCTTGTCCTCGTCGATGATTTCGCCCGAATACATGTTGACGAGTGCCGTTTCGGCGGTGGGGAGCATGAATTTCGCCTTTTTCTTTTCGCCGTCCTCGCTGTCAACCCAATAAACTTCGTCGGTGAATTTGGGGAACTGTCCCGCGCCGAATCCGCAGTTGTAGCCGAGCATGTGCGGGGGAAGAATCATTTCGTAACCGTCTTTAAGGTGAGTTGCGACGAAGTAGTTAAGAAGCGCCCATTCGAGCCTTGCGCCGTCTCCGCGGTAAAGCCAATAGCCGTTACCCGAAAGTTTAACCCCTCTTTCGTAATCGATGATGCCGAGGTCGGTGCAAAGGTCCACGTGGTTCTTGGGTTTGAAGTCGAATTCCGGTTTTTCGCCGAAAACTTTGATTACTTTATTGTTTTCCTTTTCGCCGGGAAGAAGGTCGTCGTCGGGCATGTTGGGAAGTTTTGCGATGAAATCGGTTATTTCCTGCTGGTATGCGTTGATTTTCGTGTCGCCTTCGGTAATTTCGTCGCCTATGGTTCTCATGCGCGCGAAAATTTCTTCAACGGGCTTGCCTTCCTTTTTATACTTCGGGATTTCCGCCGAAACTTTGTTTCTTTCTGCTTTCAAAGCCTCGATTTCGCTCATGAGTTTCTTTCTCGCGGCGTCGAGCTTTAAAATTTCTGTAAAATCGACTATGCAACCTTTCTTTGCAAGCCTTTCCTTAACGAGTTCGGGATTTTCGGTGATAAGCTTTATATCGAGCATTTCTTTTTCCTCTTTAAAATTTTTTTCGGGAAGACGAGTCATTCCCATATATATACATGCTTAGTATATACTAATTTTCCCCGATTTGCAAGTGATTGGGAACGGCTTGACGATTTTTTTATCTTCACGCCTTATTTTAAAACGCGCCGTTAAATCCCGAAAGGATTTAACGGCGCGCAAAAGTGAATTTTTGTTTTTCAGGCGGTGGCGGTGCGGTTTTCCGCTCCGCTTTCGCCCTCGGGGAGCTTTACGTATCTGATATATTCCACATTGCTCGCCTTGGAGCGATTAACCATCGTTTCGTAAACCTTGTCTCTCAGGTATTTCTGATTTTCTTTAACCGATAAATCGCTTTTCGGAAAGAACGGACCGTCTATATATACCGTTACGCCCGGGCGACTGCGCAAAAATCTTTTTCTGAAAACCCTCGTGAAACAAAAAACGGGCTTGTTTTCCTTGGCGGGGTATTTGAACGAAACGTCCTTGAAAGGGCGGATGCCCGTGTAATACGGCCAGATATGCGCTTCGGGGTAAATCATGATTACTTTGTTTTTCTTCGAGTAATCGGAAATCGCGGCGGTGAATTTGCGCATTCCGCCGAAAGTCGTTGCGATAGGGATTCCTCCGAGCATCTGAACGAAGGACGAAACGACGGGGAGAGAAACGGCGTCGGGGTTGACTATTATATTCGCCTTATGCGGAAAGGCGACTCTTCCCGGGGTGAACGCGTCCGCCGCTTCCATGGTGTGGTTGCCGTAAAGATAATATCCTTTTCTTTTATAAGCTCTTAAAACTTTTTTGTTTTTTATCCTTTCGCCGTGAACGAGTTTGTTGTAAATCGTTACGACGGGTACCGCAAAAAAGTAGTACAGAAGAAAAGAACTTAACTTCCATAAAAGACTTTTCTTTTCGTAAGTATAATCGGCAGGGAGTTCTTTCGTTTTGATTTCGTTGCTCGCGAAATCGTCGTTAAGCTCGTCTTTATAGTATCTTGTTTTATTGTTTCTGCTCATCGGTTTTTGCCTGATTCTTCTTCATCTCTATTGCCGAGAGAAGCATTTCCTCCATTTTGTGCATGCATTCTTTCTGGTCGAAATTGGCGATAATCGACTTATAGCGGGCTTTATACTCTTTAATAAGCTCGGGGTGTTCGTACCAGAAGTCTATTTTGGCGGCAAGGTCGTTCGCATCGTTTAATTTGAAAAGATTGTTTCCGTCCAGCGCGAAAGCTTTCGTCGCGCTTCTCGGGGAGTTGTTTATGACGGGTATAAGCCCCGAAACGATCGCTTCTAAGCACGCTATCGCTTCGATTTCTATAATGGCGGTGTGGACGTAAAGATCCGCCCCGTGGAGAAGAGAAAGAAGTTCGTCTCTCGGGAAGAGCCTGAACTCGGCGTCCGTTCCGTATTTTGCCGAAAGTTTTTTAAGGCTGTTTTCGTAAGGCCCCGCGCCCGCGAACACGAGCTTGATGTCGTTGCGATGTTTGCTTTTCGCCGCCGCTTTTATAAGCAGTTGCTGAGCTTTTTCCTTGCTGTATCTGCCCGTGCATACGATCGTGAATTTATCGCTTATACGATTGGGCGGAACGTCTTTGTAAAACTGTTCGTTAACGCCGTTTGAAATAACTACGGCGTTCGTTTTATGCGTTTCTTTTTCGAAAACGTCGCGTATGAAAGTCGTGGGGTAATGAATAATGTCGCAGTATTGATACACGTGTTTATAAAAATTTTTATAGACAAGCGTGTTCGCAAGCGGGAAATTCATCATGAACACGTGCGCCGTAACGTTTTCCGCCTGGCAATGGAAACTTGCGGTTAGGGGTTTGTTTAATTCTTTTGCGATTTTTACCGCTCTTCTTGCGAGGAAAAACGGAATGAGAAGGTGAACGACGTCCGAGCCTTCTATCGCCTTTCTCAGAACGCTCTCGTCCGCCTTTGCGGGGGTTACGCCGTTCTTTTCGAGAATTTTATTGCAGAATTTACCGAGATTGAGAGTGGGCGTTACGTAATAGTTTTCAAGATTGTTCTTGTCCTTGTCGCAGCAGACCACGCGGACCTCGTGTCCCTTGGATCTGAGATAATCGATAAGGTTGGTTGCGGCGAGCGTAGTTCCGTTGTTCTTCTCTCCCAGAATATCGCAGACAATGCAAGCTATCATGTCAAACCTCCGTCCGACGTGTCTTTACGTCGGAATTTTCGCTCCCCGCCCTCATCGGTAGGGGATTTTTCATTCTCAGTATAAGATACCCGCAAAAAATAATCAACCGAAAAAGGGAAATTTATCCGAGAAACCCCTATAAATATCGGAGACGGCGTTCCGTTTTGCGTAGAATGCCCCGAAATCCCGCTCTCCGATCGGGAGAATCCCGTTTTGCGGTCTGAAATTTTCCCTCGGTTTGATTTTTGTTGTCGATTGACGGAACGAGATAAAACGTCTTGCCAAAGAATTTTGTTCCGAAAGTCGACAAAAAACGTAATCGCGACGCAAAAGCCGCGCTATAAGTCGATTATCGCCAATTTTTTTCGTTTAACGGTTGTTTTTTGAAAAATTCCGGCGTTTCCCGAGGAAAGAGCAATTGCCTGCGGCTGAGAAAAACGGCGGGTTATAAGACAAAAACCGTGTGAAATTGCCGAAATTTCGTTATAT
>JAJWOJ010000234.1 GCA_021635425.1 Clostridiales bacterium
CTTTTTAGCCGTAGTATCTTCGAGATCGAGCTTGTTTACGACGATAATGACCTTAATGTCTTTTATCGTGCAGGAACTTATCAGTTTATCGAAAAGATAAAAATCGGGTTCGGGAGGATTGCTCGCAACAATCGCCACGAGATCTATATTTGCGACGTTCGGACGATAAAGCCTGTTTTTTCTCGGTAAAACTTTTGTGATTACATCGTTTTCGATTTCCACCGCATCGCCCGTCACAAGCCCGTCCGATTTGATTTTTAAAGAACCTTTTGCCGTGCAAACTCTCATTTCCCCGTTTGTCGAAACGTAATATTTGCCCGATTGAATTTTGGTTATTCTGCCGCTATTCAGAAATATTTTCCTCCGTTTTTAAAAATTTTCTGCGAAGTTGCCCGCACGCGCCGTCGATATCGACGCCCATCTGCCGTCTTACCGTTGCCGATAATCCGCCCTTTTCGAGAAGCCCCAAAAACCTGTAAGCATCTTTATCGGACGTCGCCTCGAGATGCTTTTCCTTTACTCCGTTTAATCGTATAAGATTTATATGGCACGGTCTGCCTTTTAAAAGCCTTATAAGTTCGTCGGCGCATTCTTTGCCGTCGTTCTGCCCTTTCACAAGCGAATATTCGAAAATATATCTTCTGCCTGTTTTATTGAAATAATTCGCGCAGGCGTCCAGAATCTCGCCGACCTTATATTTGTTGGCAATCGGCATAAGTTCTTTTCTCAGTTCGTCAAACGGATTATGAAGGGACACCGTAAGGTTGACGTCAAGCCCTTCGTCTGCTAATCTGTACATATTCGGCACGAGTCCGCATGTAGACAGGCTGACGTTTCTCGGGCTTACGTTAAGCCCTTTTTCGCTTGAAAGAAGGCGTATGAATTTTACGGTGTTGTCGTAGTTATCGAGCGGTTCGCCGCTACCCATCAGAACGACGTTCGTTATCTGCCTTTTTTCGGGCGTGCCGCCGAGGAGTCTGTTAACGGCGGTAATTTCGGCATAAATCTCCCCCGCGGTAAGATTTCGCACAAGCCCGCCTATACCGGACGCGCAAAACGCGCAACCCATTCTGCAACCGACTTGCGTCGATACGCATTGAGTGTTTCCGTATTTGTATTTCATTACGACGCCCTCGATGACGTTTCCGTCGTGGAGCCTGAAAAGAAGCTTTTTAGTTTCGTCGATTTTCGAGGTTTTTATTTCGATGATTTCAACCGCCGCGTCAGCATAATCTTCAAGAAGTTTTTCTCTCAAAGCCTTTGATATATCGGTTATTTCGGAAATTTTCTTACCTTGTGCGAGTCCTCTGAAAATCTGCTCGGCTCTGTACGGCTTTTCGCTCATACACTCAAGCAACTCTTTCAATTCGTTAATTGCAAGATCTTGTAATATTTTCATATCAGTCCTTTTTCAGCTTGCAGACGTAAAAACCCGCGCCCGAAGATATATCGGGGAAAAACGACACGCCGACAGCCATTTTTTCGCATGGAAGTTTCGGGTCGATTCCGCATGTCGCGAAATTCTCGTTGTTTTTTAAAAAATCAAGGCAAATTCTTTCGTTTTCGTCTTTAAAAACCGAACAAGTCGAATAATATATATACCCGCCTTTTTTAACGTATTTGGAACACGTTTTTAAAATTTCGGATTGAATTTTATTGAGTTCGGCAATATCCTGCTCTGTTCGCCTTAACTTTATATCGGGATTATCCTTAACAACCCCGTAACCGCTGCACGGAACGTCGCATAAAACGACGTCGAATTTTTCCGCGTAAGACTCGTCGTAAACGGATGAATCTCTGCAAACGGTTGTAATATTGTTTTGTTGCATTCTTTCGGCGTATTCTCTGATTAGCTCCGCTCTGTGTTCGTGAAGCTCGAAAGCTGTAACTTTATCGAATTTATCGGCAAGATTGACGGTTTTTCCGCCCGGAGCGGCACATGCGTCCAATAAATTGTTTCCGCCGTTTACGATATCGCATATCGCAACGCTTCCGACGGACTGAAATGTATAAATGCCCTTGTCGTAATCTTCGTCCCGCTTAAAACCTTTAACGAAAAAAGCGTTATCGACCGGCGTTTTTTCAAAATTCCATCTGCGCTCTTCGAGATACTTTTCGCCGTCGATGTTTTTATTGAATCTTACCGTCGTTCTCTCTCCGTCCTGCGCCATGATTTTTTCGGCTTTTTCTTCGCCGTAATCTTTACAAAGTTTTTTAACCGCAAAAACGGGATAAGAATACTTGACGGATAATTTTTCGATTTTATCCGTCGGCTCGGGTATATCGGTTTTTATGTATTTTCTCAAAAACGCGTTCACGAACCCCGACATTCCGCCTTTGCCGAGTTTTTTTACAAGTTCGACTGCGGTGTCTACAACGGCATATTGCGCCGTGCCGAGATATTTTAAGCAATACATGGAGATTTTGAGAATAATTCTGACGGCTTGTTTTGGCCTTTTGTCGCACAACTTTGAAAAAACATATTCGAATTCTATATCTTTATCAAGTACGCCGTAGCATATTTTCGTGGTGTGCGCTCTGTTTTTTTCTTCAATGAAAACGTCCGACATGGCTTGCTTCAAAAAAGCTCCGTCGGAATAAACCGAAAACAAAATCCTGTAACTGTCGTAAAAAACGTTAAGCATCTTTTTTACCGAACCTGTCGCCGAGCTTTAATTTTCTTCCGTTAAGAAAATCTTTTGCGCAGAGTTTTTTCCCGCCTTCTTCCTGTATTTCGAGAATCTCGACCGAGTTTTCTCCGCATCCTATAATAAGTTTTTTGTCGGCAACGATAACTTCGCCCGCCTCTCCGCAGATTTCGGCGGCTTTTGCCCTGTGGAATTTGAATTTTCTACCGTTACAGACGGCAAACGCCAACGGACTCATTCCGTTTATAAAGCAGGCGACTTCTCTTCCCGATTTAGCGAAATCGACTTCCGTCTGCTCTTTTTTGATTGTTTTTACAACCGTAGCTTCGGCGTCGTTCTGTTTTGTATAAACAGCCGTGCTATTTTCGATATCGCTTAAAACGTCGCTTATATGTTCGGCTCCGATTTCGGAAAGCCTTTCCGAAAGTTCGCCCGCCGTTTCCGTTTCCCCGATTTCCGTCTCATATGCCGCGATTATATCGCCCGTATCGAGACCTTCTTCTGTTTTCATTATCGTTACGCCCGTTTTTTTCTCGCCGTTTACGATAGCATACTGAATGGGCGCGGCGCCTCTGTATTTCGGAAGAAGCGAAGCATGAATATTTATAACGCCTTTCGGGCAAACTTCGAGAATTTCTTTCGAAAGAATCTGCCCGTAAGCGCACGTCACCATTATGTCCGCGTTAAACTTTTTAAGTTCTTCCGCACCGCCGTTGCGTATTTTCTCGAATTGAAGCACGGGAATGCCGTATTTTTCGGCAACGACTTTTACGGGCGGCGGCGTGACGATTGCCTTTCTGCCGACCGGTCTGTCGGGCTGACAAACAACCGCGACTACTTCGTGAAGACCCGAATTTATTATTTTTTCAAGCGGTTTAACCGCAAATTCGGGTGTCCCGAGATAAATAACTTTCATTTTACGCCTCGTCTCTTAAATTATTCGCTTTGTCGATATACAAAATTCCGTCGAGATGGTCATTTTCATGGCAGATAGCCCGCGCCGTGAAATCTCTTGCCACGAGTTTGAATTTCTTTCCGTATCTGTCTGTCGCTTCAATCGTAACTTTTTTAGGTCTTTTAACGTCGCCCCATTTGCCTTTAACCGAAAGACAGCCTTCAACCCCGTATTGAGAACCGGAAACGCCTAAAATTCTCGGGTTTATAAACTCGAAATATCCGTCGTCCGTAGAAACGATAAAAACGCGTATATTTTTACCTACCTGCGGAGCCGCAAGCCCCGCGCCCTGAGCTTCTTCGAGAGTTTGCTTCATGTCGTCTAAAAGTTTTAAAAGATTAAGGTCTATGTTTTCGACTTTAACG
>JAJWOJ010000235.1 GCA_021635425.1 Clostridiales bacterium
ACGGTACGGAAAGTTTACCCGATTATGCGAGCGTGGGCGTCGAATCCGAAATGGCAGCGTTGTTCCATTACGACCTTACGTCTACCATGGCTTCCAACGACGGCAAATTCAAAGGCGGATTCAGAAATATCTTCGTCGTGACGGGCAAATTTATGCCTATAGCGTGTTGTTATTGGCGTTACGGAAAATACAGGTACGTTTCCTACGCGAAGAACGACGAGAGTTATCTCGGAGATTTCAAGGCGACGGGATACAGCCATATTTACACTTACTGTCACGTAATCGCCGCGGACGACAACCCGAACAAAGATAAGTATTTCGGAACGATAAGTTACAGCAGAGGCGCGAACGAGGGTAAGAAGTACGCCTGGATATTCAAAGCGAAAGAGGATATCAAGGACGGAGGAATCGAAAGATACGACAGCGTTTACGAACTTTCCAAAAAGACGGATAAAATAGGTTCCTGGAACGTCGGCTAAATGCAAAATACGGCAAAGATGAACGAAAAGAAACAATTTACGACAGTTAAAATAGATTCGACGAATACCGACGGATACGGAAAGGTATTCGTCGAATCTCATAAAAAAATCCGCTCGGTCGGGCTGGAAATTACGGACAAAACAAATCGTTGCGAAAAGTTCGGTTTTAAGTGGGATAAGCGCGGCGATTTTTACGGCGAGTTCTTTATCGAAAATCCCGATTTATGGTCGATTTCCGACCCCGCATTGTACGGATATCGGGTTGAAATTACATATGCCGACGGAGAGAATGAAACGCTTTCGGGAAGGTTCGGCTTCCGTGAAATCGGACAAAACGGCAAGAATATCACGATAAACGGCAAGCCCGTTTATATACGCGGTTATATTCGCGGAGCAAAAGCGCACGACCACGCAAATCTTCTCGGTCTTTCGCTTAAAGATTTTTACCTTAAAAACCTTAAAGAGGCGAAGAAGTTCGGGTTTAATTACGTCAGATTTCACTCGGTCGTTCCCGAAGAGGAACTCTTCGAGGCGGCGGACGAGGTGGGTATGCTCGTTCACGTCGAACTCCGCCCTCCGCACGATATTTACAACAATTTAGAGGAAATGGTTACGACGGGCAGTGCAATCGTGCCCGAAGAATTTTTGCGCGAAACGGTGGATAAGTGCTTCAATCACCCGTCTTTCGCCGTCTATTGTGTCGGAAACGAGATAAAGCGCGCGAGTTCAGACGATATTAGCAAAATCAAAGAGAAAATCAACGAACTCGACGGAACGAGGCTTTTCCTCGACACCTGCGCCTGGGGCAAAAACAACCGCCCGAACGTCGATATGGACGTTCAGCATTTAAGTTATTATTTCCCTTACGGCAAGCACGCGGGGATGTACGACGACACCGAAAACCTTCTTGCTGCCAACGTTGACGAAAACGAGCCGATGAAAGCGGAAACGGAAACTTGCGAAATCGTAAGAGACCTGTATTTCAACGTTCCGCTTATCGCTCACGAAGTGTGCCATTACACGGCTTTAAGAGATTTTTATTCTCTTAAAGAGAAGTTTGTAAAAAGCGGCGCGACTGAGCCGTGGTGGGTTGACGAAGAGATTAAACTCATAGAAGAAAAGGGCTATAAAGAAGTTTTCGGCGAGATGTTCAAAGCGAGCAAGCATTTTCAGTTTATTTGCTGGAAAACGGCTTACGAAGAAATGCGCAAAAGCAGTCTGCTCGGCGGTTTCCACTTCCTGCAATTCGCCGACACCGACGCTTACGAGAACTCTAACGGCGTTGTCGATTGTTTCGACGACGAAACCTGCGTAAAGCCCGAAGATTTTCTTAAATTCAACGGCGACAGAGTTCTTATCGCGGAGTTAAAGACGAGAAATTATTTCTGTTCCGATAAAATAACCGTTCCCGTATATTTTTCCAACCTCGGAGAAGATACGGAGAAAAGAGCGGATCTTGCCGTTTCGGTGGAAAAAGGCGGTAAAAAATACGTCGACTGCTCTATGAAAAACGTTGACGTTTCGAGAAAAGGTTCATACGGATTGTGCAAAACGAAACTGACCTTGCCGAAAGAGGCGGGCGTTTACGTTTTAAAGATAAAACTTACGACAAAAAGCGGAGTTTATTCCGAAAACGAATGGACTTTGTGGATATACGACCGCCCCGCGAAAGAAGAGACTTACAGGGAGTTCGTTTCTTACGATAACGAAAGCGCGGCAATAACCGACGATATCGGAAAGGCGTTCGATTTGCTTAGGAAAGGCAAAAAGGTCTGCCTCGTATATCGGTCGGGCTGGACGAGACACCGCTTAAACCCCGATATGAAAAATCCGGAATACGCTTTTAAGGCGAGTTGGAACCGCTTTAAACCCGTTATCTGGGACAGAGGGACGAATTTCGGCGGCATAAACGACAAAAATCTGCTCGGTAAATACGGTTTCCCGTGCGAAGATTATTACGATTTCAATTACGGCGGGTTGAGCGAGGATTGCGACAAGGTTATTCTCGACGATTTCCCCGTTAAGGCGAGAAAGCTTATTTCGGGGATAGATAAGAGTTCGCGCGACCGTTTCGACGCGTATAAAGACGCTTACAATCTCCCCGAACTCATGCCCGACAGAACGCTCAGAGATTATGCGTATCTGTTCGAGCTTAAAGCGGGTAGCGGCAGTTTGCTTGTGTGCGGGCTTAACCTTACGGGGCTTGACGAAAACGAGCCGTCGGTGGTTGCTATGTCGGGATTTATTAAAAAGTATATAAATAGCGAGGATTTCAACCCCGAAAACGAAATATCACTCGAAGTGTTGAAGTCTTATATGGCAAACTGTGCGAAAGAACCCGTAAGGGAACGCACTATGACGCAGTTCTGGGAACTTGACGACGCGCCCGTGGAAAGCCCCGAATTCTGGCGCGCGGCTAAAGAATATCTTAAATAAATCACGATTAAATATTTAAAAATTATGAGTAAAAGCCGAAAAGAACTGAAAAAAATAATATCGGAAATGAGTTTGGAGGAAAAAGCGTTGCAATTAACGCAATTTCCCTCGTATGAGTTGGACGACAATCCGGACAAAATCGTGACGGGTTTCAGCCGCTTAGGCAGTGTAGAACGCGAATCGTTATGGCGGCTCGGTACGGTTTTAAACGTGCCTGACGCTAAAGCGGCGCAATCGCTCCGAAAAACGCGTAAGGAAAAGGGTATAGACGATCCCCTTCCGATAATGTTGGATGTAATTCACGGTTACAGAACGATTTATCCCGTGCCTGTCGCTCTTTCTTGCAGTTTCGATACCTCTCTTATCGAGGATTGCGCCGAACTTGCCGCAACCGAAGCGAAATACGACGGTATAGACGTCACTTTTTCGCCTATGGTAGATTTAGTCCGCGACGCGCGTTGGGGCAGAGTTATGGAAGGCGGGGGCGAAGACCCGTATTGGGGCGGCGAAGTGGGCAAAGCGACGATCCGCGGTTATCATAAAGGCGGAATTGCCTGTTGCGTGAAGCATTTTGCGGGTTACGGAGCCGCCGAGGCGGGAAAAGAATACAATACGACGGATATTTCCGATCGGAATCTGCGCGAATACTATTTGCGCCCGTACAGGGAATGCCTTAAAGAAAACCCCGAAATGTTTATGAGTTCGTTTAACCTTTTAAACGGTAAACCGATTTTAGGGCATAAAGAAATCATGGTCGATATGCTCAGAAAAGAATGGGGTTTCGACGGCGTGGTTATTTCCGATTACAGTTCGGTAGAGGAACTGTATGAACACGGCTTTTGCCAAAGCGGCGAGGAATGCGCCCGCGTTTCGATAGAAAGCGGACTCGACATCGAAATGGGTTCGTCCGTTTATGCGGGGTTCTTGCCGAAACTCGTTCGGGAGGGCGTTATATCGGAAGAAACGCTCGACGAGTCGGTTTTGCGCGTTCTGGAACTGAAAAACAAACTCGGTATGTACGAAAATCCCGA
>JAJWOJ010000236.1 GCA_021635425.1 Clostridiales bacterium
CTATATATGTATCTGCTCATCTTTTATGCCAGCCTGCAATTATTTATTTTTTAACTTATGAAAACATTTCGCGCACAGCCAACAAAAACCATCGTCCGAGACATAGCAATCTTCCGAATTTGCGTCAATTGGAGAATAACATTCATCACAATGTTCATGCCAGATTTTTGAGTAATCATTTCCCGTTTGTTTAATAAATTTGTCTGCCACATTTGTCGGAGTAATAGATTCATGCCACTTCGCGGGATTTTTTCTGTATTCTATTTTTAATGTCTGTGCATATTTTTTTGGCGATATTTTCTTGAATGTCTTTTTCATAACACACCTCATTTGACCTTACGGTGGGGAGCGAATTTATTGTAAAGATAAACCCGCTCCATTTCTGTTATACAACTAATCTTCTTTACTTACAATGTCACTTATAACTCTCAATAATTGCTTCTGCAAATTAAGCGTATTTTCCGACTTCGCGACCATTTTATCGTTATAGTAAATTTCTCCGCGGTCAGTTATAAAAGTTTCAATTATATCTCCTTTTTTTATTTTGAGAACAATATTTCCGAACACATTAGGATAATATCTAAAATAGTCAATTTTATATCCATACGGAGAAATTATACTGCTTATTGTCCTCGTCATTTTTCTTTCTTGCAAAAAATCTCTTTTTTCTTTTAATTCTCGGTATTCTTCTTTTCTCTTTACAAGAAACGTGTTGTAGATTTCCTCGCCGGTTTCGCTTGTAAAATCGTTTCCGACATATCGCGCCCGAGCTATTATCTCATCAAGAATTGTCTTCAAGCGTTTTTTCGAATACCAATACATATTTATTAGTTTTTGGTCTCCGTTCTTGCAATCGATAACAATATACGGCATAGGAAGAGCCGAGCAATCATTAAGATTTAGCGAATCCTTTTGCGTTTCCGCAATAAAAACACCCTCTATATCCGCATAATTTACTTCCGTTTTATATTGAACTTTTACTACGGTTTTGTTCCATGAATCTGGCACATATATTCTATTCGGCTCTAACACGATTCTATCTCGCATCCAAATTGCCATTTGATATACCCAAAAGCAAAAACCCATAAAAAATATGGTGATATCCAACCATTTTGGCATTGACAAAACTGTAGGTTGATTGAAAAAAACAACAGAAACCAAACACCACAAACAGCCGATTGCAAAAAAAGCTTCAATAGAAAACATTAGGCAAAAGAACCACGAGTTTTGAAAAAACGTCTTTTTTTTCATAAGATACCTCGCTTACACAATAAATGAAACTGGGATCTTTTGTAGATTTCTTGTATATCTTTGGCGATACAACTGCCACGATTCAATAAAACCGCTTACAGCAGAACCAAGAAAACTATATCCTAAATTGTATCCTACAATTTTACCAAATGTTTTTGCCGTTATTCGCGATATTTGACCACGTAGAAGTTTTGTGTTAATCTGCCTTGCAACCTGTTGCAAACTTCCTCTACCACTATTAAAACCTTGTATATGTATAGCCTGAGTCAACCTAGTTGTCCCTGCAGATAAAAAACCAGAAAGGATTGATATTCCCAAAATTTCGCCGAAACCATTATTCGCTTCACCAAATGCATTTTGAAAAATCATCCCCGCCGCAGTCGAAATACCTCCAGTAATTCCTGATACAAGACTCATACTAATAGGCGCAACACCTATCATTCCACCGACTGCTCCACCAAGAACCGAACCTGCAAACATACCCCACGACCAATTCCATTCACCTGTAATTCCATATGAAATTACCTCAGCCGCCGTGTATGACGCCGCTCCGACTATTGCGCCAACTATTGCACCCAGAAGCAACGCTGAGAAAAGACCCTCGCCGGATTCGTCGGTGTACATTATCGGGTTGTTGTTGCAGTAAGCATAAAGGTTAAGTTGACCGAGAGTTTGACTTAACATCCCTACCAACTCATATTGATCGGCTGAAATAAAACGACATAAACTCGGATCATAATAACGGCTTTGCAGGTAATAGAACCCCGTTTCATCGTCGTAATAATATCCGCGGTATCTGAATTTGATCTTGTCCGCCATACTTCCGCTCGAACTTATTATATTACCATATGAATCATATCGAAACTCCGCCACGACCGTTCCCATCGAATCATACACCCTTACTACATCGCCGAACATGTTCTTTTCAAAATAGTAACATGAATAATTACATCTCATGCACGCAATTCCATCGGCATCGTAAAAGTATTGAATGAAGTCATCCCCTGTGCGCTCTCCAACAAGTACGCCGTCATCCCAATAATAAAGTGTTTCAACTCCGTTTACGGTTTTGCTGTATCTTAAATTATTCGGGTCATACTTATAACTAAACGCCTTATTATTTTTTATATTGCCGCTCGCGAGCATATTTCCTCGCGTCCAATATAAATTTTGCGAAGAATTTTGCGCTGCGCCTTTATATGTCGTCATGTTGCCGATAGCGTCATATTCAAAATACTTTTTCGTGCCGTTCTCCGTGACAGAATTTAATCTGGTTCGTTTGACATTGTCATAAGTATATGTGGTTGAATTAACCCCAGACTGCTTTGACAAAATATTGTTAAAAGTATCATACGCATAGGTATATACTCCGTCCGACATCAATCTCCCCGCTAGATCGTAATTATAAGTATAATTATCGTTATTTTGTCTATTGTAATAAGATCTTACATACCCTTTATCATTATACGAGTACGTCTGGTACTTATTTGTAGAAGTGTTGGTTATTTTTTTGATCCGATTGGTCTGATATGCGACTCCACTATCGACGATTGTATCGTATTCATAATTTAAAATCAGCCTGTTGGCTCCTCCTAAATAATAAGTTTGAGAGCTGACTCTATCATATGTGTCATGCGAATATGTGGTTTTAAAGTTGGGACTCCCAATTTCTTGCAATATACCTCGTCCATCGAAATCGAAATATTCTGGTCTTGAATATGTACCATTCTCGTAACTAATAACTCTGCTTGCTATAAGTCCCGTTTCATCGTTATAATTATAGATAAAACTCGCGTTTATATCGCCTTCGACGGTTGTTTGATATTGATTTTCAGTTTCGCTGAACAAATAGGACAGTTGAGTTGTTCCGTCAAGTTTTTGAACTATACTCGTTAAATCATTTCCGTCATAACCAAATTCTACGCTCGTTAGCGGAGAAGATGAAGAATCCTGAATTTCTACGCTATTTAAAGTCCGGTAGTTGTAGGCATAATTAAACGTTGCGCCGTTTGCATAAGTTGCGGATTCTATATCGCCATTTTCATTGTATCCGAAGGAAACCATTCTTGTACCTCTGTAATTGACGCCTTCCACCAACCCAAACAATGAAGAATCGCGTTTTAATGAATAATATTCCTCATCACCGATATAAATCATACCCTTTTTGCCATTAGTTCCGCCATAATATATCTGCTGTATTAAAACGCCGTCAACTTTTATAGTAGTGATATTTCCGTCGTAATTATATGCATATTCAGTAACGCTATCGCCTGTAGTCACTTTATAAGGTCTTACATTTCCGCTTTTTATAGCATACTCTGTTTTTACGGTAATACCATTTTGGGTTTTACTCTCATAATAGTTACCAAGCTCCCCATGTGTAAGCGTTACAGTTTTGGAAACGGGCAAATTGTCATTTTTTGTAATGACTGTCGTTTGTATTTCTCCTGAAGATGTTGTAGAATAAGTATATTCGACGCTCTTTGTTCCTCCTGCAATAGATACGAGTTTATTGCAATTAAATTCGGAGCCGCCCGATTCATAAGTATAATTATAAGTTGTCGTTTCGGAAGGAGAAACAGTATAATCGGTATTAGTAACCGTCAGAGGACGTCCGAAATAGTCCAAAGTAGCAATTTGTTTATTATTATACGATACACTTTCCGTATTTGTTAT
>JAJWOJ010000237.1 GCA_021635425.1 Clostridiales bacterium
ATATATAATAGAAAAAATTTACCCCGAAAAATTAAAGGAGACGATATACGATGGCTAAATTCTATGATGAACCTTGTCACACTTTTAACGAGTATTTGCTCATACCCGGGTATACTTCGCCCGAGTGTATTCCCGCAAACGTCGATTTGTCGACGCCGCTTTGTAAATTTAAAAAAGGCGAAAATCCTGTAAAATTAAACATTCCTATGGTTTCGGCAATCATGCAGTCGGTTTCGAACGACACGTTGGCTATCGCGCTTGCAAAAGAGGGCGGACTGAGTTTTATTTACGGTTCGCAGACTATCGAAGACGAAGCTAAGATGGTTGCGAAAGTTAAAAACTACAAGGCGGGTTTCGTTGTCAGCGCATCGAATTTAACTCCCGAAAACACTTTAGCGGACGTTCTCGAGCTTAAAGAGAGAAACGGTTTTTCGACGATTGCCATAACCGACGACGGCTCGTGCGACGGAAAACTTCTCGGAATAGTCACGAGCAGAGATTACAGAGTCAGCAGAATGAGCCTCGAAGATAAGGTTGCAACCTTTATGACCCCGCTTGCAAAACTCGTAACGGCGCCGTTAGGCACTTCTTTGAAAGAGGCAAACGACATAATCTGGGATCATAAGCTCAATTCTTTGCCGATAGTAGACGAGCAAGGTCGACTTATGTATTTCGTTTTCAGAAAAGATTATGCCGAACATAAAATCAACCCCAGAGAAATACTCGACGAAGAAAAAAGATATATGGTCGGCGCGGGAATCAATACGTTAGACTATGAAAAAAGAGTTCCCGCTCTTGTCGAGGCGGGTGCGGACGTTCTTTGTATCGATTCTTCCGAGGGTTACACGTGCTGGCAGAAGAAAACCATCGATTTTATAAGAGAAAAATACGGGGATAAGGTCAAGGTCGGCGCGGGCAACGTCGTCGACAGAGACGGATTTATGTTTTTAGCCGAAGCGGGTGCCGATTTTATTAAAATCGGAATCGGCGGAGGCTCGATCTGCATTACGCGTGAAACGAAAGGTATCGGCAGAGGTCAGGCAACCGCGGTCATCGAGGTTGCGAAAGCAAGGGACGAATATTACGAAAAAACGGGCGTTTATATTCCCATTTGTTCGGACGGAGGAATCGTTCACGATCATCATATCACTCTTGCTCTTGCCATGGGTGCGGATTTCGTAATGCTCGGAAGATATTTCGCTCGTTTTGACGAAAGCCCCACGCCTAAGCTTAATATCAACGGCACTTACGTTAAAGAATATTGGGGCGAGGGCAGTAACAGAGCGAGGAACTGGCAGAGATACGATCTCGGCGGCAAAAACAAACTTGCTTTCGAAGAAGGCGTCGATTCTTACGTAACCTATGCGGGTTCTTTGCACGATAACGTCGAAAAAACGCTGTACAAAGTAAAATCGACGATGTGCAACTGCGGCGTAACCAATATTCCCGATCTTCAGAAAAACGCAAAATTAACCCTTGTGTCTCAGACGAGTATAGTCGAGGGCGGATATCACGACGTAATCTTAAAGGGCGGCAACGCTAAAATTTAAATTGTCTCTTTAATACGGGTCGCCGAATATTTCGGCGACCCTATATATTTTTATGCTAATTTTGTTATATTCGTAACAAGATTTGTAACAGTTTCGCTGTTTGCTCCGGGATTCCGGAAGGTCAGAGACGAGTTGCCGGAAGTAACCAGAATGTGCTGGTTCGACAGGTTAACCGTCTGAGAGGTGTTATCGACGCTTTGAGTTGAAAGCGACGCGGGAACTTGCGTTCCGTCGAGATAATAGGCAAGCTCTGCGTTTCCCGTTGCGCCTGTTACGTTGGCGCTGTAATTTACGAGATAGGTTCCGGGTTGCAGAGCGATCGTTTGTCCGTCGGAATTCAAGGTGACTTCACCGCCGGTATAGGTTGTAGTTCCTGCGGTTAACGGAACGTTTGCTTCCGATGCGACGGTATTCGTTGCCGAAGTGAATTCGGCTGTCTGAATGTTTGCAGAAGGCCCCGTCGGTCCGGTCGGACCGGTTGCGCCCGTGGGTCCTGTTGCTCCTGTTTCTCCCGTTGCGCCTGTAGGTCCCGTTTCTCCCGTTGCTCCCGTGGGTCCCGTCGGTCCCGTAGGTCCGGTCGGACCGGTTGCACCCGTGGGCCCCGTCGGACCTATTGCGCCCGTTTCTCCCGCTGCGCCAATGGGTCCTGTTGGACCTGTTGCTCCCGTGGGTCCTGTTGCTCCTGTTTCTCCCGTTGCGCCCGTAGGTCCAGTCGGACCGGTTGCGCCCGTGGGTCCCGTTGCACCGGTTTCACCCGTTGCACCCGTGGGGCCCGTCGGACCTATTGCGCCCGTTTCTCCCGTTGCGCCTGTAGGTCCCGTCGGACCCGTTGCTCCGATAGCGCCCGCGGCTCCGGTCGGACCTGTTGCGCCGGTTTCGCCCGTTGCTCCCGTGGGTCCCGTCGGTCCCGTTGCTCCGATTGCACCCGCAGCCCCGGTTGGACCGGTTGCACCCGTGGGTCCCGTCGGACCGGTGAAGCCGGTTAATCCGGTTATTCCTGTAGGACCTGTCGGTCCCGTTGCACCTGTTGCGCCTGTAGGACCTGTCGGTCCCGTTGCTCCCGTTATGCCGCCTGACGGTCCTGTCGGTCCTGTCGGTCCCATAGGTCCCGTCGGTCCGCGAAGCGGATGTCGTCCGCACGGACGCCGAGGGGGACAATTATTTCCGCAATTTCCGTTCGGATTTCCGCATCCGAACAGAAGAGTACATAAATCGTCGAACATAGTTGCTCCTTTGTTTTAGTGTGTGTTATATCAAAATCGTCCGATATAACACTACGATATTATATGTTTTTGTCGCATTTTCTGTTACGGGCATATAATAAGAGTAGGGGTGTGAAGATGAAGATATCTGTTTGCTTAATCGCAAGAAACGAAGAAGAAGTAATCGGGAGATGTCTTGAATCGATTTCTGTTTTTGCGGATGAAATAATCGTAGTTGATACGGGGAGTATCGACAAAACGAAAAAAATTGCGGGAGGGTTTACCGAAAAAATATTCGATTTCGAATGGATAAATGATTTTTCCGCTGCACGGAATTATGCTTTTTCAAAAGCGTGCGGAGATTATCTCATGTGGGTCGATGCCGACGACATTGCAGAGCGGAAAGACGGTGAAAAAATCAACGAACTGAAAAAAGAGAAAAATCCTGCCGATACGTATATGATGAAATATTATGCGGGAGTGGATAAAAGAGGCAATCCGACATTCGAATTTTATCGGGAGAGGTTGTTGAAAAATTGTCCGTCGGCGAAATTTACGGGATTCGTTCACGAGTGTATACCGCCGTTCGGGATGATTAAATATTCCGATATAAAGATTGTTCATAAAAAGGAAAAGGCGGGCAATCCCGAGCGTAACCTCGATATATACAATTATCATATCGCTCGCGGAGCTGTTTTAAACGAGAGAGAAACGTATTATTACGCAAAGGAGTTTTTTTATCTTCAAAGATACGATAAGTGCAAGGAATGGCTTGAAAAATACTTTACTATGGATAATTTATATGCTCCCGACGAATGGGATGCTCTTCTGACGTGTTTTTGTTGTTACGAAAAAACGGGTGAAAACGGCGGGGAGAAGTATTTGTTCAAAGCTTTGGAAAAATTCGGACCCGATTCGAGAATTTTATGTTGTCTCGGCGATTATTATAAAAAGAGACTAAAAATTTCCGAAGCGGAAAATTATTATAAAATGTCGCTTTTATGCGATATAAAACGAAGCGGATTTTTCGAGGACAGAAAGTATGATTTTCTCGAACCGTGTTTAAGGCTTGTCGCGCTTTATTTCGAGTGCGGGGAGTATTTAAAGGCGAAAGATTACCATTTACTTAGCAAAAAACGCTTTCCCGAAGACCCGAGCGTAATCTTTAACGAC
>JAJWOJ010000008.1 GCA_021635425.1 Clostridiales bacterium
TTATAATTCTGATACGTTACAATTCGATACAATTAAAAAATCATGCAATAATAAAACAAATTGAAAAATTGTAAGGCGGAAATCTATGAGAAAAAATAAAATCTTATCACTAGTATGTGCGGGGGCGATTGCTGTGACGTGTTCTTGCAACGATACCGTAACGACTGTTGATCCGATATCGGTCCTGACTCCGAACGGAAATCAAACCATATCCCTCAACAATTCCGAAGTGACCGATTACGTTAATAATTACTATCTCGGTTCGAGCCTTAATTATCTTGACAAAACCAAAGGCGATCATTATTTCCCCGAGCCTGTCGAGGTAAAATGGGTAGGCGAGGAAAACGGAAGTTATCTCGTTTCGGTTTCCGAAAAGGAAGATTTTTCGGATTCTCGAACTTATACGACAACTTCTCCCGAACTGAAGATAGAAAATCTTTACGGCGGACAGAAATACTTTTATAAAATCGAAGATACGGTAAACGGTAAAACGAGCGGAGTTAAAACTTTCGGGACGAAAAAAGCCCCGAGGAATTTGAAGATAGACGGGGTGTCGAATACGCGTGACGTCGGCGGATACGATGTTTCGGGGAAAAGAGTGAAGCAGGGAATGGTTTATCGCGGGGCAACACCCGAAAATATTTCCGAAGAAGGGAAAAAGACGTTTGCCGGACTCGGAATTAAAACGATAATCGATTTAAGAGGATCTGCGGAACGGAAGCGTAATTTTTCTGATATAAATTACGTCGAGTTGCCCGAAAAAGGCGGTCCTTACTATGCTTCGGGCGACAGAAATTTCACGATGCCCGAGTATATTCCCGCGCTGATTCAGTCGTTAAAGGTGTTTGCAAACGCCGACAATTATCCGATTTACTTTCATTGTCAGATAGGGAGAGACAGAACGGGAACGCTTGCTTTTATATTGAACGGACTTCTCGGCGCGGATTACGGTGACCTTTGTATGGATTACGAGTTGTCGTGTTTTTCCGAGGCGGGGTGTCTCGATTACGACGATAAAACCAAGCAGGTTGAAAGGATGATATCGAACGCGGAAGGAATGCGGATTTATTTCGGAAAATATGCGACGGCGAAAAAATACGACGGCAACGACGCTTTTCATTTCGGTCTGGAAGCGTTTCTTCTCGATAACGGCTTAACGCAATCGGAAATTTCTGCGATAAGAGATATTATGTTAAAATAATCGGCAAATAAGGGGCCGTCGCAAGTTGTGAGATTTTGTAGCTTGCGACAGCCCCTATGAATTGTAATGAACTATTCGGTCGTTTTCGATTGACTGGTTTTATCTTTGAATTTGCGATATTGCCTGTAAAAAGTAACGGGACTGTTAAATCCGCATTTTTCCATAACTTCGGCGATTGGATAATTTTTTTCGGCAATCATTTCGACGGCTTTTTGCATACGAATCTGATTGAGATAAGTTTTAAAAGACACTCCCACGCATTCGTTGAACAGGTGGCTGCATCTTCCTTCCGAATACCCGAAGTTTTTCGCCATAGATTGCAGACTTATCTGCTTATCGTAATTTTCGTTTATATAATCGATAAAATCTATGGCTTTTTCGTTCGGAACGAACGATTCCCTTTCCGAAAGAGGATAGGCTTTTAAAAGCGCGTCGAGAAACAAATTCGCATAAGCGCAGTTTATGAGGTATGTTTTTTCTTCTATTTTCAGCCAGTCGTTTAAAATCTTTACGGCGCGGCGATTTTTTTCCTTGTCCGTCATAAACGACGGAAAGGTCATATTTTCGTATTTTTTGGTAAAATTTACGGTATACTCTTTACCGAGGACTATGACGATTGCAGACAGATCTTTTTTGTAATACTCGTAGCTGTGAATCTGAAGTTTATCCGCAAAACAGATGTCGCCCGTCGTAAGGAGTCGTTTTTTATCGCCGATGCGGGCTACGGTCTCTTCCCGTTCGATATAAGCGAATTCGAGGCTTTCGTGATAATGCGGAACTTCGAGCAGGTAAGGCTCTTTTTTCAGGAAAATATGGAAGCTGTCGTCGGCTTCCGGCTGATAAAAAAGATTCTGTTTTTTAAGAGTATAAGGGGATTGCATAGCCGCCTCTCATAGCAAATAGTGATATTTCTATTATATCGATTTTCTCCGATAAAGTCAATATTTTTTTAAAAAACGGGTAAAAATACATCAAATTATTCAAAAATGAATATTTTCTTTTGAAAAACGTATCAAGTTTTGACATAAGGCGAGGCAGTTTTGATATAGACAAAGCAACGCGGGCGTGTTACAATATCGACAGAAACATATAAAATGTGTTTCGTTAACATAATTTCAAGGAGGAAATTTATGAAAAGCAAATTGCGTAAAGTTTTACTGATAAGTCTTTTTGTGATTTGCATAAGCTCGGTTTTTGCTCTTACGGGTTGTGGACAGAGCGAAACGTCGGGTGAAAGCGAAACAGGGAAAAAGTTTTACACGGTCACGTTTGACTTATGCACCGACTTACAGACGACCACGGCTTTGCCGAAAAAAGTGACCGCCGGGTCTCGTATCGACGAACCGAAAGTTTATGTTACGGGAGATAATCCCGAAAACTACGAAATAGAAGGTTGGTACGAAAGCAAAAATTACGATGAAGACAGTAAATGGGATTTCTATTTTGATTCCGTTCAGTCGGATATGACTCTTTATGCGAAGTGGGGATTTCATAAACAATATAAAGTGAATTATTATAAAGCCGGGGATGAGGAAGCGACTTATGTCGCCACGATAGAACAGGGGCTGACTGCGTCCGAGTGTGACGATCGCTTCGGAGGGTATGAAGTTCTTGGCTATTATTCTTCTCCGACATTCGACGAAAAGTTTGATTTTGAAGCGCCCATACATGCCGATACGAATATTTACGTCAAACTTTCCGATTACATTTATTTTTCGCCGAAGTACCTTTCGGGGTTTGAAACAAAGAACAACGCCTCTTATGCGATGACCGCAGACGGTAAGTCGGTGGAGATTACTTACGATTCAGAGAACAGTTTCATTTTCTTAAAAGGGTTAAACTTTGCTCTCAACGACAGAGAACTTATAGAAATCGTTTATAAACTGGAAGGCGGCGTACGTACGGATATGTATTGGTTTGCATCTGACAGCAGCGGCAATCCCGTGGCAGGATACTCGGATTTTCAGGAAATAACGAAAAGTATAGGAGATAAATCTTATTATACCGAAATTACAACGGACGAAGAAGGTTGGACCCACGCTGTATATGATCTTACGAGGCCGAGAGGATATGTCGACGGAAATATTTCGAAACTTACCGATATTGCCGTTCTGAACGGGATTCGTTTCGATGTATCGGGTGGCAATTTCCCCGCAAAACTCACGGTAAAATACGTAAAAGGACAGAAGAAGCCCGAAATCGTCGGACATCACGTTGAGTTTTACGTTGGAGGCGAACTTAAAGAAACCGTAGGCGTGAATGACGGAGAAAAGGTTGAAAAACCTGCGGATGAGAAATTGATTTCGGGCAGACAAATAACGGGCTACTATACGGATGAGGGCTTTACGAACGAATTCGATTTCGATGCGCCGATAACCGAAACGACCAAGTTGTATGCAAAATTATCCGATTACCTGTATTTTAACGGAGCTATGCTTGACGGATTTTCTCCGCTTAGCGGAGCGTCCAAAACGCTTAACGAAGACGGTACGTTGACGATTAAAGGCGCAAACGGCGCGTTTATTCACAAAAAAGGACTTAACGTTGCTCTTAACGGCGGAAATTGCATAGAGATAAAGGCAAAGGTAGATATAAAACTCGGCGGACGAGTCGATATTTACGTATTCGGAACATACACCGAAAACGGAACCGAAAAGGAAAGCACGGATTACGGACAGGCAAACACCCGCTATCGCGGAATGACCACACAGGGATGGAGTGTCGGCGAACCTGACGAAAACGGCTATGTCGTAATGAGATATGACCTTGCTTACACCGTGCTTAACGAAGGAGCAAAAGATATTCGTTATAATGCGATAAAAGGTTTCAGAATCGATTTCATCGGCGGAAACGAGGAAAACAATATGGTTATCGAATACGTTAAATCGGCGGAAGGCTCGAAAATTCCCGAACCGACAGAGTATGCGGTAAAATATTACGTCGGGGAAGAGATGAAACATTCGGAAACCGTTCGCGAAGGAAATAAGCCTTCGCCTGTTTCGGACGAATTGTTTACTGTAAGCGGTAAAGTTGTCGGAGGATATTATAAAGATGTTTCGTTTACCGAGAAATTTGATTTTGACTCGCCGATAACCGCGGATACGAACGTTTATGTCAGACTTCTTTCCGTTTATTCCGTTGATTTTTACGTCGGAGCGGAACTTAAACATTCCGAATCGGTTGTTGAAGGCGAAAAAACGCCGCGCGTTTCGGATAAACTCTTTGTTGAGGAAGGAAGAACCGTTCTCGGATATTATTCCGACGAGGCTTTTACGGTCGAATTCGATTTTGACGCGCCGATAGTCGCAAACGTCGGAGTTTACGTCAAACTTTCCGAGAAAGTATATCCTGTTTATTCGGTTGAGTTTTACGTCGGAACGGAAATTAAATATATCGAAAAAGTAACCGAAGGAAAAAATCTTACGGAGGTTTCAAACGATAAATTCGAAGAGGGCGGAAGAAAGGTCTTAGGATATTATAAGGACGCGGACTTTACCGAGCAATTCGACATGAATGCCGCTATAACCGCCGATACCAAGGTGTATGTTAAACTTTCCGAAGTGTTTACGGTAAATTATTACAACGGTGACGAGCTTATTTACGGCGAGGTTGTTTCGAAGGGCGATTTGCCGCTCGGCGTCCCCGAAGAGAAGCTCTTCGTGTTCGGCAGGGAGACCCTCGGATTTTATGCCGATAAGGCGTTCGGGGAAGAGTTCGACTTCAATGCTGCCGTAACTTGCGACGCGGACGTTTATATAAAGACATCGGATTACCTTTACTTTAACGGAAAGGCGCTTGATAAATTCTCTCCCGTGGCGGGAGCGACGAAAACTCCGAACGAAGACGGAACGTTTACGTTCGGCGGCACTAACGGCGCGTGGATGTATATAAAAGGTCTTAATATTGCAATTAACGGCGGTAATTATATAGAAATAAAGGCAAAATCCGATATCAAACTCGGCGGTTTCTTTGATTTCTATATTTACGGCGAGTATACGAAAGATGGCGTCGCTGCGGAAAGCACCGACTTCGGTCAGGCAAACACCCGTTATCGCGGAAGAACGGAAGACGGTTGCGTTATCGGTGACGCGGACGTAAACGGATGCAGAATATATTCTTTCCGTTTGTCCGATCCCATTAATGCGACGGGTAAAATAGAATATAAGACGATCAAGGGTTTCAGAATCGGTCTGAACGGCGGAAACGAAGAGAACACGTTTACAATAGAATATATAAAAACGGTCAGATTGGTTTCGGTTAAATATTATCTCGGCAGCGAGTTGATTAAGACTGAGGGATTGGTCGCGGGTGACCGCATTAAAACATTTGCGAAAGAGAATATGGTTTTCGGAAGAGAAATCGTAGGCGTGTATACCGACGAAGCGTTGACCTCCGCGTTCGATCCGACGACTCCTATAACCAAAGATGAAAAACTTTATGTCAGAACGTCCGATTACCTGTATTTTAACGGAGCTATGCTTGACGGATTTTCTCCGCTTGGCGGAGCGTCGAAAACGCTTAACGAAGACGGTACGTTGACGGTTAAAGGCACAAACGGAGCTTTTATTCACAAAAAAGGACTTAACGTTGCTCTTAACGGCGGAAATTGCATAGAGATAAAGGCAAAGGTAGATATAAAACTCGGCGGACGAGTCGATATTTACGTATTCGGAACATACACCGAAAACGGAACCGAAAAGGAAAGCACGGATTACGGACAGGCAAACACCCGCTATCGCGGAATGACCACACAGGGATGGAGTGTCGGCGAACCTGACGAAAACGGCTATGTCGTAATGAGATATGACCTTGCTTACACCGTGCTTAACGAAGGAGCAAAAGATATTCGTTATAATGCGATAAAAGGTTTCAGAATCGATTTCGTTGGCGGAAACGAGGAAAACAATATGGTTATCGAATACGTTAAATCGGTAAACGTCGAATAAAAATTATCTGGAGAAATAAATGAAAAAAATTGCAGCTATATTATTGATTATTGTATTGATTTTCGGATTTACGGCGTGTGACGAAAGCGGGTCGGAATCTGCAACCCCGTCGCAATCCTCATCCTCGTCCGAACCGGACGAAAGACCGGAAAAGGATGTTATAGACCTTTCGGAACAGACGAATTTTTCAGATACCGTAATTACTGCAAACAGATTCGCAAACGGCGTTCAGGCGTATTACGCCGATAACAACAGAACGGCTTACGTTGTGGAAAACCGTAACATTGCGCTTACGCACGAACTCACGGGGAAGAAGTTTGTCTCGTCGTTGAAGTCGAAAGGCGGCGCAGAGTATCTTTTCAACACAATGGATTCTTACGTTGTGTTCAACGGGAACGAATATTACGCGAGCGACGACTCTCAGGACGCGAGAATCAATACGACAAAACTCGGATATTATTATTATTCTACTTTTGTTCGCGATATGGGTTTCGGGGAAGCGGTGCCGCTTTATCTGGAAAAGGCATACCACACATATGCAGACAGAAACTATCAGCAATTCAGGATAATTGCCGATAATTCAAGCAAGTACGTTACGGAATTCGGCTTCGAAATAAAGGTGAATAAAGCGCGTGTGTCCGCAATCGAGCTTTCGGACGGCGGAAATGTTATTTCGTCGCTCGAAAACGGAGAGTACGTTTACGAAAATCTTTCGTATCTCGGAATGGATATAGCTGAAGCCGGGATTGTCGGTATAATCACCGCGGGACAAAATACTAAAGTAACGGTTATCGTGAGTAAGAAATATTATGTTATCCGTCAATATGTTCTTTTAAGCGGTGTGACTGCGGGAGATGAAATCGGTTTTGCAAACAGGTTATATGCAGACGAAACACATTCCTTTGAACAACTGAAAAAAGCCGCAAGCGAAGAGGAAGAACCGCTTACTGAGGCTAATTTCGACGTAACGGCGAAAGACGGCGCGGCGTTTGTCGGGTATAACCGTTTAACGGGCGCTTATGAATTTAAAATCAGCGGACAGGGTTTTAACGAATCGTATTTCAGGGCTCAACAGAAAAAATATTTCGAAAACGTGAAACTTTCGGGCGTTGACGACGACAGAACGATTTATCTTTCCGTAAAAGCAAATTTCCCTCTCGAAGGCGCGGCTTTGGCGGACGGCAGAGAGACGCTCGTTCCCGTTCCGTTGCAGGTCGGCAAAAACTTCGGGCACGAAAAGGAAGAACCGATTTACAATCCGTCCGACGCTATTTACGGCGAAACAATTTTGCCTCTGACGATAAAAAAGGGTGAAGAGTATGAGTTCACGGTTGTAAACGCTTATCAGAAATGGGGCAATTTTGATCTCAAGCAGCTTTCGTCGATAGAATATTATATTTCGTACTATCACCTTTCTACGGGCGTAAGTGAAACGAACTGTATCGCGCCGTATTATTCGGCGTATGAAAAAGGCTCGTTCGGATATGCGTGGGTTCTTCCCGATTTCCGCGGATGCAGCGCGGAATTGTGGGCTGACAAAACCAAACAGACCGGAGATCCGCAGTATAATTCGGTAGGAACGTTGTATGCTCCGACGGACAATTACGGACTTTCGATGGGTAATTACATCGGCTCCGATATAGCTTATTCGGGACTTACTTATGCCGATCTCGATTATTCTTATATATCGGGAGACGGAAATTATATGTATACGATGCGTCACGTGGAAATGCCGCAGAACGACGAATCGAGAACTTATTATACAATCGATTTTACATTCCTTAAGGATACCGAGATAGATAATTCGGCATTCAGCATTATCGGTTTTGACGGGAGAAAAGGCAAATACGAAAAGTCGGCGTATCTCGACGAGAGCGGAAAACACGTCGAAATCACAAATCCGAAATCCAAAACCGGCAGCAAAATATATAAGCTGAATAAAAGCGGTTCTTATTTCGCTTATTACGGATTGCCTGATTCTCTTAACGTCCCCGGCGCTCCGAATACTAACGAAACGGGAAATTTCGGTTGTATAGTCAAGGACTACAAAATAACCGTGAACGGAAAATCGTCGGACGCAGGGCTTGCTTTCCTTAACGATTACAGAACGAATCCTGTGTTCGGAGATCTGAATTACGGAAGTCTTACGCTTGACAGATCGGTTTCATTTAAAAAAGGCGATACGATAAGCGTCGATTTGATTCTTCTTCCGTACGGCACGATAGGCCAGGACGATTGCAAAAACGTTATAAACGTGTATGAGGACAGCGTCGTTAATGCGGCGAGCGTAACCGCAACCGTCGGCACTACGGTTAACGATAGCTGGATACCGACTGTCGCCGCAAACGGAAACACCGCAGAATTCACGATAAATGGCGGAGTTTCACTCGGTTCTCCGAACGTTAATTACGCTGTTAAAGTTCAGGGTTTTGATAAACTTTCCGTTCCGAAGGTTTACGAAAAAATAAACGGCGAGTGGGTTCGTTATAACTTTGCGACCGAACTCGGATACGACGGCTACGGTGTACTTTGCGAAAACGGAAAGCTGACTTATTCTTTTGTGTTCGCACAAAACGCCGCGGGCAGAACATTTAAAATCGTTGCGGAATGATTATCGTCCGCTATTAATAACAAACAGGAGATTATAGCAATGAAAAAGAAATTTTTGTGTTCAATTCTGGCTGCGGTTTCGCTTTTTGCCTGCTCTGTGACAGGATGCGAAACGAGCAATACGCCTCCCGAGTCGACAAATCCGGGAGGAAATATCGAAAATACGATTTCCGTCGAGCCGCTCGATCTCGGAGACGGTTTCAATAAAGCGTATTATCCGATTAAGGAAAATATAGAGCAACGTTCCGGGAAAATAGACGTGGTTATCGTTTTCTCCGGTTCGGAAGCGGGCTGGGAGGCTTTGGCTAAGGAATATTCGAGACTTCATAGCGGTGCGGTCGCGGTTGTTCTTAACAAGAAATATTCTTCGAGTACTTATAAAGACGCTCTTAAATACGAAATTACCAATAAAAATACCGATTGGGATATTGTCCAGGGTAATATCGTTACAAACCTTATAAGTAAATACTGCGTCAATATGTATCCTTATATAAACGGCAAAAACGGTTATGCGGGGAATAAAACATGGAGCAGCGTTATAGAAGAAGACGCATATATCACCGATAAATCCGGGACAAACACCAGCACGTATATAATGAACTCGGAAAATCTTCTTACGGCATGGTTCGTCAATAAAGTCGCGCTTAACGCTGCAGGAGAACTCGGATACCGCAACAAGGACGGCAAGGCGGAAAATCCCGTTACATGGGACGATCTTATCAGTCTGTGCGACTATATGAAGCAGGCGGGTTACGAAAATCCGCTCGGAGTTTCCGTAAATCAGGAGGGTATCAACGAATATAGTTTCTCGTGGCTTTTGCGTGTGTACGGGGATTATTATTTCCGTAACGAATACGACGGAATTATGGCTAACGATAAAAGCGGATATGTTTACGATCCTGCTTCGGAAAATCCGGAAAACGATATAAATTACGGCGTTGACGTAACTAAACTGTTTAATAAGATCCTTTACGAGAAATCTGAAAAATATATCGGACCGAACAGTGCGAAATTCAAAGAATTCGTGGGACAGCTTGGAAAAATGAGTCCGTATTTCGATACGGTAAACGCAAAGCAGGCTTCGATGGAAGACCTCAGAAACGAATTCCAGACTCAGAGCAGCGGTAAGGCTTCGCCGCAGATCGTCCTCGATTACGTCGGATCCGGTCTCGAATTCCTGAAAAGCGATAAAATCGAGACGGATTTCTTTGATTATCCCGTTATGGAAAGCGTGGGCGGATATATTCCCGAAGGAACTATCGTGAGAGACGTCGGCGGCAACGGCGGTTATTTGTCGATAATCGATCACGACGCCGCTCAGGACGCTCTTAACCTTGACTTTATGAAGTTCGTTATGTCGCCTTACGGTCAGTCGATTTATTACGACGCTCTCAAAGATACGAACTTTACGCCCAAGGGATTGACGCTTGTAAAACAAAAATACGTTAAAGTTCCCGATGCATGGAAGGAATTTTTCAGTACGGACAAAGTTACGTTTACAGGGCTTGTCGACAGTAACGAATTTATCCGTAACATGGTTGTTTCCGTCGGCGGACAAGACGTTGCGGATACCAAAGTTAAAATTTATCAGAACTATCTCGTCGGCATGGGAAGCGATAAAATAGACGTTGACGCGCTCACGTCGACGTGGGCGTCTACGCTTTACGACGGATGGGTAAAATATGCGACTCAGAACGGGTGGAGCACAACCTGCTATAAAGACCCGGGGCACGGAACCAAACACGAGGCGAACGACTGATACGGCTTTAAGAGAGGATACAGGTCTTGAATGAAATACACGACAATTCCGACGTTTCCGAAAAGGGCGTCGGAAAAACGAAAATAACGCTTATAATAATGATTGCGGTTTTCATTGCGGCGGTTATATTAACCGCCGCAATGATATGCTGTATTCCGCGCGCCGAAAATATCGAAGCAAAAAGCGGTAATGTAATAGATGTGATTTCTTACGAAAACGGCGACTGGCTTTACGCAACTTCGGACGGAACGATTATCCGTACGACGCATAACGGAGCAGTCGGATATGACGTAAACGTGGTTTCTCTTATAAAGGAAACGACAGACCTTAAAAAAGGTGTTCTTCGTAAAATTTACAAAGCATACGGCGGAAGATTTATTTGGGGAATAATATCGGACGTAGGCACGGACGGAATCTCGTGGTTGTTTAAAGCCGAAGAAGGCAATGGCGGAATCGATATTATTGATTGCATGCTTTTTTCCGGCAATATAGACAATACATATTTTCTGGAACGCGACGGTTACTTTTACGTTGCCTGCACGGGAAATCAGGTCGCTGAAATAATGCGTTATGACATAAACGATCTCGGGGCGGGGACGCTTTGCAGAACGGTTCTTTACGACTGCACTCCGGACGATGACGGCGGAGTTAAGCTCCGGGCGGTTCAGATGTCGGCGGGAATCGATTGTTTCGAGGCTGACGGCAACTATATCTATATTCTTTACGACGGCGGATTTATAAGGCTTGCGACAGACTTTTCAGCGGTTACTTACGATACGAGCAAGGGAAGAAGTTATCACGCAGACAGTCTCGATACTTCTGCATATCTTTCTTTCGGACTTTACGGAATTTCTTCGAGAGGCGGCGCGTTTTTTGAAAAAGAAAACAGATTTTACGTTGCGGACAGAGGCGTTTATCTGTATCGGTTCGACACTACCGACATAGACGACCTCGAAATAGGAGAAGACTTAGTCTGTCAATATGTTGACGGCGTTGTTTTCGACAGTTCGCCCGCAATCAACAGCGCGATATATTATGACAAAAAAACCGAGATCGGTTACGTTCTTCACGAAAGTTCTTCGTTGGTGACGAGAGTAAATTTTGCAACCGAAAAAATCGAATATTCTTTTAATCTCGAATTTAATATATCGAAAATGATTCAGGGCGCTTCGGCGAATGATATATATTACATTTACAGAAACGTAAACAAAACCGGACAATCGGAAAAAACAATTCTTTCGAGCGTGAATACAAGTTTGAAAAAGAATGAAAAGATTTTCAGCGGGTTTATGGTTTTCGGTATATGTCTTGCCGTTGCGGCGGCGGTGGTTTCTTCGGTTCTCGGCGTGATAATCGGTAAACATAAAGAACGACAAGCATTAAAGGTCGTTAAAAAAATCTGGCGACAGAAGTACATCTATCTTGCTCTCACGCCTTCGCTTATTCTTCTTGTAATGTTCTGTTATTACGAGGCGATTGCGTCGATTGCGTTGTCGTTTTTCGATTATACGATAAAAAACCCGACGATGATATGGAATAACTTTGCAAATTACAAAGAGGTTTTCGGTTCTGCGCTTGCCGGCGAAGCCTTCGGGAATATGTTTTTATTTCTCTGTTTCGATCTGGTTGTTGCGCTTATTCCTCCGCTTTTGTTTGCGTTTTTCCTTACGGTTATGAAATGGCAGAAGCTTTCGGGAACGGTAAGAACGTTGTTGTTTATAACGGGCGTTGTTCCGTCGGTCGCGGGGCTTTTAATCTGGCGTACGGGTATTTACGGCGGAGACGGGGTTCTGAATACTATTATCAAAGCGTTCGGCGGAAACCCCGTAGATTTTCTCGGTCAGACGGCTTACGCCAGATGGGCGGTTTTGTTTATAGGCTTTCCGTTTGTCGGAGCGTATCTCATTTTCTTCGGCGGAATGATGAATATATCATCGAGTTATTATGAAGCGGCGGAACTGGAAGGTATAGGGATATGGAAGAGATTTTTCTATATAGACATTCCGCTTATAGTGCCGCAACTTAAATACGTTTTTATAACGTCGTTTATTCATTCGTTGCAAAATTTCGCGAGGACGTATATGGTTACGGGCGGTCAGGCGGAAACGCACACTCCGATACATATAATGTATCAGAATATGGTAAACGGCAATTACGGGCTTGCGTCGGCATACGCGACGGTTATTTTCGTGCTGTTGTTCTTTGCAACGTTTATTAACCTGCGCAAGCAGAAAAAGAGTCTGGAGGACTGAAAATATGACGTCTAAAATCAAAAAATCGTATTACAGACTCGATTTCCAGATCGTAATATGTATAATAGTTATCGCCGCGACGCTGTTTTCGTTTTTATCGCTTTCGATAACGCTGATAAATTCGCTGAAATCGAACGAAGAAATTATCACGAATATATTCGCGCTTCCCAGGGCGAGCCTTTTAGGCGAAAACATGGCGTTTAACTTCTCCCATGCGTGGGAGGCGGTGAAAACGTCGTTTATAAGCAGTATTATTCTATCTCTTATCGGAGCGTTTTTCAACTGTCTGCTCGGTTCGGTTCTTGCGTATATTTTTGCATATAAGGACTTTTATTTTAAAGAATTTTTCTTTATGATGTTCCTTTCGGTAATGCTGTTGCCGTCGATAATGGGTATGCCGGTTCTCGTTCCGTTCGTAAAAAACACATTGCATTTAGGCGAAACATATGTCGGTTATCTGCTTCCTAATTTCGCGGGCGGACAGGTCGGCGCGCTGTTCCTTTTCAGAACGTTCTTTTGCCAGCAACCGAAGTCTATTTACGAAAGCGCGCAAATAGCCGGAGCGAACGATTGTCAGATATACGTTCACATAACTATACCGCTTGCGAAAGCGATACTGTTATTCCATTTTGTGGGCGTGTTCGGATCGTATTATAACGATTATCTTTGGCCGAGTCTTATTCTCGGAAACAAAATGACATTGATGCCTATAATGCTCAGCCAGCAGGAAACGTTTAACCAGTTGAAAGAAAAGGGGGCTATGTATGCGATGTACGTTATTTCATGCGTTCCGCTTGTCATAACCTCGACAATCAGCATGAGAAATTTTAAAGGCGGAGAATTTGCCGCAGGAATGAAATTATAAACATCGGAGTTTATTTTATGGAAAAGAAAAAATTATACGCGGCTATCGTCGGATACGGAAACAGAGGACAGGTCTACGGAGATTATTCTCTCCAATGCCCGGACGAATTCGGCGTTGCGGCGGTAATAGATCCGAAAGAATTTAAATTACAAGAGGCTAAAGAAAGATACGGGTTGTCCGATGAGAGGCTTTTTTATGATTTCGCTTCGTTTTTAAAAAGCGGAATAAAATGCGATTTCGTAATCAACGCGACGATGGATCAGTTTCACTATGAAACGACTATGGAAATCCTCGGAGCGGGTTACGATCTGCTCGTCGAAAAACCGATAGTTCCGAACGAGAAAGAACTTCTCGATATAAAAAATCTCGCGGAGAAAAAAGGCGTGAGAGTGTTTGTTTGTCACGTCCTCAGATATTCTCCGTTCTATACGAAAATCAAAGAGATTTTAAACAGCGGCGTTATCGGAAAAATAATGACGATGGAAATGAACGAGCATGTTTGCCGTCAGCATTATCTCGCGTCTTACGACCGCGGAAAATGGAACAGCGAAGACGGCTGCGGCTCGGGGTTTTTGCTTGCCAAGTGTTGCCACGATATGGATATTATGTGCTGGCTCAACAACGCGTCCGCGCCGGAAACGGTTGCGAGTATGGGCGGAAGATGCGAATTCGTCAAAGAGAATATGCCGGAAGACGCTTCCGAGTTTTGTTATGAATGCAAATATAACGAAACGTGTATTTATTCCGCTATGCACGAATATCTCGACTTGCACGTTATGCCTTTCCTTGTATGGGACAGGCTTAACAAGCCGTTAAACGAAATAACGGAAGAGGAAAAAATCGAGTTTTTAAAACACGATAATTACGGCAGATGCGCGTATATAGCAGGCGGAAACATCGTGGACAGACAAAACGTTATAGTAAAATTCGAAAACGGGTCTCAGGCGACGTTTACCCTTGTCGGCGGCGCGACTAAACCGGACAGATACATTCATATCGTCGGTCAGCGCGGCGAAATAGAAGGGAAACTCGAAGAAGGCAAAATGATCGTGAGAAAATACGACTCGTCCCCCGCAAACTTTTACGGAGTAAGCGAAGAGATAGACGTCAACTCAAAGGTCGTCAACAAAGCCGAATTCGGCGGGCATAACGGCGGAGATTTCCTCATTATGCACGATCTCCTCGCTTATCTTAACGGTGACAGAAGTTCTATTTCGATTACCTCTCTTGCCGATTCCGTCAACGGACATCTTTGCGTGTTTGCGGCGGAAAAATCGAGAAAAGAGAATAAATTCGTAAATATTGCGGAATTAAAATCTTAAAACGGGTAAATTTATAATGAACAGAAACATCGAATTTGTTTATCCCGTAAGAATAATCAAAGCCGACGGAATTGTTTCCGGCGGCGAAAATTTTCTTACAAATCGTGACGAAATAGCCTCTTTCGGGAACGACAACCTCATTCGTATGAAGAACGAAGGCGGAATCAAGTCTTATGTTATTCTGGATTTCGGAAAAGAAATCTGCGGCGGCGTCAGAATCGTTACGGCGATAGTGAAAGGTTTGACGACGAAAATACGGCTTGTATTCGGCGAGTCCGTTTCGGAGGCTATGTCGTCGATAGGAGAAAAAGGCGCGACCAACCATCATTCTCCGAGAGATTTCAGCGCGATGATTTCAAATATGTCCGCGCTCGAATTCGGGCGGACGGGATTCAGGTTCGTCAAAATTGAACTCGATGAGGATAATGCGGAAGTCGCTTTTAAAAGCGTTATCGGGTTATGCTCCTTGCCGGAGGAAAAGCTTGTCGGGAAAATCGAAACAGACGACGAATCGATAAATAAAATTCTGGAAACGGCGGTTTATACCTGCACTTTAAATATGCAGGACGGATATTTTCTGGACGGGATAAAAAGAGATCGTCTTGTCTGGTCGGGTGATATGTATGCGGAAATAAAAACCGCGTTATGTTCTTTTGGAAATACTCCTCATACGAAACGATCCCTGGATTTCGTTAAGGCAACCACTCCCGACGGATTCTGGATGAACAATATTCCTTCTTACGACGCGTGGTGGGTTATTAACGTTTGCGAATATTATAACTATTCGGGAGATTCGGCTTACCTTACGAAAAACCTGAATAATATGAACGCGGCGATAAAAGAACTCGACGCCTGTATAGACGAGGACGGAACGATGGATTTCGGGAAAACGGGGAGAAAACTCGGTTTGCATAAGTTTTTCCTCGACTGGCCGACGGACGGAACAAAGGACGCCGTTACGGGTACCGCGCTTCTTATATTATATGCTGCGCGGATTTTCAAGGAAACCGCAAAAGATGCGGCTTGCGACGAGACTATTTGTTCGATTAACCGAAAATTGCAACGTTATATTTCAGAGGAAACTTCCAAAAAACAAATCGCGGCGTTTCAGGTTCTCTGCGGACAGCCGTCCGACAGGCTTAAGCGTTTGCTCGAAAAGGGCGGTGCGAGCGGGTTTTCCACCTTTATGTCGTACTTTATATTAAAGGCTCTTGCCGCTTCCGGAAGCGATCGTACGGTTGAATTTATAAAAGAATATTACGGAGGAATGCTTATAAGGGGAGCGACTGCTTTCTGGGAAGATTTCGACGTTTCGTGGCTTGACGGCAGCGGACGAATAGACGAAATCCCTGCGCCCGACAAAAAAGATATGCACGCCGATTACGGGCAATTTTGCTATAAAGGATTGAGGCACAGCCTTTGCCACGGGTGGTCGAGCGGGGTAGTTCCGTTTTTTATAGAAGAAATCGTCGGTTTGAAAATTTTGGAGCCGGGATTTAAAAAGATTGCCGTCAGACCGAAACCGGGAGGTCTGAAATATATCTCTGCAAAAATCCCTACGCCGTATGGCGTAATCGAAATAAAAACCGATACGCACGGGGTTGACGTGCGAGTGCCTGAAGGAATAGAAATTATAAAAAATAACGGAGAAAAAAATCATGGAAAAACATTTATTAACGCCTGAAGATGATTTTCAATATTTTTTCGGATACTATGATTTGCAGCCTTACGATTCGTCCTGCAAACGGCATCTGACGCACAGAGTTCGGTTTTGCGATAGGCTTCCCGTTGCGGGAGACGTTTGTGAACTCGGATTTGTGGAAAACAAGAAATTTTATAAAGTAGCAGAAACGCTTGCATGGAATTTTCAGCAAGGCGCTATGCTTCGCTGGTTTGTCCCCGGAAAATCTGTTATTGCTAACGATTTCGACGGAAGCAAGTATGTTTCGAGGGTTATAGATATCAACGGAAAAGAGACGGAGCGGTTTGATAGTCCGTTCGCGACGTTAAGTTTGAACGCCGGGAAAGCCGTTTCCGTTAATTTTAGTCGGATTTACGATTTCCGTAAAGGATACGGCTATTGCAATATTCCCGACCCCTTTGCGGATAAAAATGCTCCCGAAGACGACGGTATTTTTCTGGTGGATTTAAAAACGAAAGAAAAAACTTTACTTGCATCTTATAAGAAAATGAGAAGAGTTTTCGAGGAGAAACCGTTTACGGATAAGAAACTTGTGGTAAACCACATAACGTTTAATCCTTCCGGGACGAAATGCGTGTTTTTGTTGCGCAATTTTCCGGAAGGCGGCGGAATGTGGGCTACGGTTCTTGCCGTCATCGATTTGAAAGGCGAAATAAAGCAATTGACGCAGTTCAGCGTTAATTCCCATTATTCCTGGAAAGACGATGAAAACCTTATGATTTATTCGGGGTTGCCCGAATGGGGAATTTACTTTTTTAACGTTGTAACGGGAGAAAAATATCGTTTGAACGACCCGTTATGCGACCACAATGATATTCATTGCAATTATTCTCCGGACAGAAAGAGTTTTATAGGCGACGGCTATCCGTATAACGATATGAGGTCTATTTATTATTATGACTTTGAGAAAAAACGATCGAGGGAACTAATTAAAGTTTTTTCTGCTCCCGTAAAGGATATAGATATACGATGCGACCTGCACGCGCGTTTTTCCGACGACGGGAAACGTATTTCTTACGACACGACGGAAAATTACAGGCGTGAAATAGCTGAAATAATATTGTAATTTTTGGAAATGAAGAATAAATTTTACGATTTTATAAAGATAGATAAAAACTACAAATATAATCACGGAGATTTTTCGGCGGCAAACGGCGAATGTCTTACGGCGGAAGAAAGAATAGAGTTTCTCAAAGCCTATTCGGATTTTTTGGGCGGAAAAAACGGTTGGATTCCCGAAAAAGCCGTTTCGGACGAAGAAACGGAAAGACTTTCGGCGGCTGTAAAATATAAAATCGCGCATAAAATAAGGAAAAGAATCCGCTTCGACGAAATGACGGCGGAAACTTACGAAAAACCCGAAGATTTTGTCGGCTGGCAGTTTTATCAGGGCATTTCGGAAAATAACGGAGAACTAACCTTTTCGGACGGACTAATTCCGCCCGTGCCTTGCGCTAAATACGAGTTTGAATGCGAAAAGATAACGTCTTTCGCATTTTCGTTTATTTTGCCCGAGGAATATATCGACGAAGAGAAGAAAAACGGCAAAGTCGTTCCGCTGACGACGGACACCGAGCGTATAATCGAATTAAGGCGCGGAGTGACGGAAATTTTGAAATTGCAGATTTACCGTAACGGCGAAATTTACGCGAGAGTAGGCTTGCCCGACCCTTATCATCATAGAAATTTTAAGCTCGGAGAATTTAAGGTTAACGAGCGAAACAGCGTGTTAATCGACTTATACGAGGACTTTTACGATGTGAAGTTTAACGGAACGCCCGCGGGAAGATTTGAACTTACAAACAAAGCCGTACCCGACACGCTTTTCATCTCGGGCGGAATGCACCCCGTTTGCGAGTGGAGTTTTAAGCCCGAAAGCCTTACCGCGGACGGAAAAACGATAACGAATTTCTTTGAAACGGCTAAGCCGGAAGAGGCGAAAAGGGAACGGCTCGGAAACGTTAAGCTTCCGTTTAAAATCGGCGGGGCAAAAAATAAAGATAAAATCATTGAATTTTCGGAAAAATTTGTGTACGACGGCGGAAGGGCGGTTTTGAATATCGGTTCGCTCGATCCTTGCGGAAAGGTTTATATAAACGAAAAATTCGCGTTTGAAACGGACGGATTTTTAAAAGGCGAAAAGGATATAACTAAGTTTTTGAAAACGGGCGAAAACGAATTGAAACTTCTTGTTTATCCCCGCGCGCCCGAAATAAATTATTCGTGGCACAGAAACAAAGACCCGTATATCGCCTGGCTTGCAAGAGACATTTATATAGATATTCTGCCTAAGGTCTGTATCCGCGATTTGGTTGTGAAAACGGTCGGTATTTCGGGCAACAAAGTTAAAGCGAAAATATCGTTCAAAACCGTTAATTTTAAAAAGGGTCTGAAAACGAAAATATATCTCGCGAAATCGCCTTGCGGAGAAGAGAAAGTCATTTTCGAGGGCGACGCGGCGGAGAGTTTTGAAACGGAAACCGAGTTCGGCGCGGATTTGTGGACGTGCGAAGATCCCGCTTTATACACAGTTCGGGCTGAACTTATCGAAAACGGCAACCCCGTCGACGATGAGATAGTCGAAACGGGTTTTAGAATTATCGAACAGAAAAACGGAGATATTTTATTAAACGGCAAGAAGATTTTGCTGAACGGCGCGTTATGGATGCAGTTTTTGCCGCCTTACGAAAATATAGTTTTGTCGCATATCTGCCCGACCACGAAAGAAATCGTGTGGCAGGCGGCGATGACTAAGGCTTTAAACGGCAACGTCGCTCGCTTTCATATGTTAGGTTACGGCAACAACGATCCGAGATTTGCCGAAGTGTGCGACCGTCTTGGCTTAATGAATATCTGGACGACGCGGCTTATCGATTCCGCCGAAACTATCGACGTTAAAAACGGCTGGCGCGCGGGAAAAATTTACGCGGAACAGATGCAAGAGGTTATAAACCACCCGAGCATAATAATGTGGGAGGGCAGCAACGAGTTTCATTCGTCCCGCGCCGTACTCGATAAAATGTACGACGAATTCGTAAAAACCGTAAAAGAGACGGACGATACGAGGCTCATTTGTCCGTGTTCGCACCTTTATTACGGCGGAGGGCTTTACGGGAACAAGGGGTTTTATTATCAGGACGACGGAAAATTCAATCAGGACTTCGAGCCTTGCGAAAGTTCGTTCGGCTGGAAGGACGAAAAGGTTGTAAGAAGTTCGCACAACTATGAAATTTTGCTCGGTTACGGCAACAGGTGGGATATTTTCAGAGAGCAAGCCTGGAAATCTCAGCCCGCGCTTTTCAAAAGCAAAGACCACGCGTATATAATTTCGGAATTCGCAATCGTCGGAAGGCAGGATAACCGCACGAAAGAAGCCGAAATCTACCATAAAGACGACTCTTACGAACTTGCGGACGAAAAACGCGCGTTCGGCGAGGCTTACGAAAAACTTGATTTTAAACTCAGTCAGGCGTATCAGGCTCTTTGTGCGTATAACACCGTTAAATATATGCGTTATCTCGGCGCGGACGGGCTTATGTGGTGCAGTCTTTCGGGCGGCGCGAACGACGGAAGTTATATAAAGCCGCCGATAGATTTATACGGTTACAAAAAGCAGGCGTTTTACGCGCTCAAGGAGGGCTTTGCCGAAACGATTTGTTTCGATAAAAAGGTCGGGGTCGCGTATAACGGCAAGTACGTTTGCGAGCCTGTATTAACGGGCGCGGAAAAAGGAAAAACTTACAACGTTAAAATAGAAATAAAAAATCAATCGGGCGAGGTTGTTTGCGAAAGATGGTTTGAGGTGAAAGCAACGGCGTTTACTTTCGATCTCGAACCGTTTGCGGTTGATTTAAAGAACGGGTATTATTCCGTAGAATACTTAGTGGAGGCGTGATATGGTAAAAGTGTTGCAATTCGGCGAGGGGAATTTTTTGAGAACCTTCGCGGACGCGTA
>JAJWOJ010000238.1 GCA_021635425.1 Clostridiales bacterium
GTATAATATATAAATGTTATAACTAAAATTCCATTATATGGGAGTATTTTTACTATGAAGAACAAAAAGTTTTCGGGCTTATTCGCTCTTATTCTGAGCATTTGCCTTGCATTTACGACGTTCTCTTTCCTCGGCGCGAAGGCGGATGAGGGAAGCGGATCCGACGCGCCTGCCGCCGCAACGCTTAAAACCGTTGTCGCCGCAACGAAATATTCGGTAACCGATTTCAACAAATACGGCGACGCTTTCGAAACCGTTAAGTATCTCGACGGAGAGGGCAACCTTGTTGAGGCAGTCGTAGGCGAAGAAAAGGATAAGAAGGCAGATTATTGGCTTTCTTCCGATAAAAAGACGATAACTTTCGGTTTTAATAAAACAAACCTTCAGGTTGTTGTTAACAACAAAGAGAAAGACGTCGAATCTAAGGAGACTTTCGACGTTACGGTTAAAGCAAAAACCGACGTTACGCCGAGCCTTGCCTTGGACGATAAAACGATTGCGGCTGTTAATGACGCGCTTGCAAAAGTTGCGGTAAACACCGAAAAGAAAACCTTTGAATTACCTTCGGAAATCTGGGATATGCTTGCCGCGGGATACGAACTTCCGCTCGACAAGGTAACCGCTAAAGTTTACGTTAAAAATCCGTCCACGGGTTGGTCGTCTTCTTATTCTTCATCGGGCAAGAAGTCTTCCACGCTTAAAATTACGGCGTCCGACGCGGGCAAATATTCGTTCTACGTTCTTTTCTCGGTTTCCGCTTACGATCCCGCAAAAGGAACAACGGAAGAGCTTATCATGAAAAAGGATTCCGAATGGATCGAGCGCGTTGACGGATTCTACGCGGAAGAGGGCGAAGGCGCGGCAAAAACGGAAGTTCTCAAGCTTCCCGTATTCTCGTTCGAATACACCCCCGACCTTAAAGTTTCGATAACCCCCAAGAAGAGCGTTTCGACTCCGACGGTAGGTTCGGCATATTCGGCTCTTTCGTTCACTCTTGAAAATTCGCTCATCGCGAAATGCGTTCTTATGTACAGCGAAAGCGGTAAAGATTCGTGGGTCGAAGTCAAGAACGGCAAGGAAGCCGATTTCAGCGAAAACACCTTTAAAAATTACACTTCGGGAACTTCCCTTACGTTCACTCCGCTCAAAAAGGGCGATTATAAAATCGAATGTCAGGCGAGAGGCGCGCAGGAAGAAGTTGCAAAGAAAGGCGAAAGCGAAGTTATAAGCGTCAGAAGGGAAACCGTTATCAATAAAGCTGTAAATACGGCTGTAAGAGATTTCTTCAAAAACAACTGGAAGGCTTTGATCTTCCTCGGAATAGCTCTCGTTTGCCTTATCGCAATCATCGTAATCGCGCTCTGGAAGCCGAAGGATGAAAAGAAAGTTTCCGTTGAAGATGCAAAGCTTACGAAGAAAGAACAGAAGGTTGAAAAACCTGCCGTAATCGAAGCGGATGAAACCAAGGAAGAAGCGGAAGAAAACGCTGAAGAAGCTGCTGAAGAGACGGTTGAAGCAGACGAATCCGCAGAAGAAACCGTAACGGCAGAAACTGCAGAAGCTACCGAAGAGGTTGCCCCCGAAGCGCAGGAAGCTCCTGCTACCGAAGAAGCACCTGCAACGGAAGAAGCTCAAGCTCCTGCAGCTGAAGAAGCTCCCGCTACGGAAGAAAAACCCGAAGAACCCAAAGCCGAATAATTTCGGAATAACTTCGGAGATTATAAGATATAATTTAAGGGCTACCCTTTATGGGTGGCCCTTTTAATTGGCAAAGCATAATCAAATAAAATTAGTATTTATTGCTTATCGGTTTCTCGTTTTTTTTGTAAACTGAAAAAGTATCCGTTATAATGTCTATAAGTTCGTCAATCGGCTTTTCAAAGTCGAGGTCAACCCATTTCATTATCATTGCTATAAGTCCCTTGGAATAGTATTCGAAAACATAGGGTTGATTTTCCTTTTTAACTTCGAATTTATCGAGTATGGGTTGAAAGAGTTCTGTATACATTATATTGAAAGCTTTTTCGCTCTGAAACAAGTCGGGTTTTGAGTGTATAAGCTTATAGAGCTTCTTGTTGTCCTGAATGAAGACAAGATAAGGTTTGAGATAAACGGGCGTTATCAGAAAAAGATTGTTTTTATCCGCACTTTTTACGTCCGCTTTGGGAATACGTTCCTTTTCAAATCCCTCAAAGAAGCGTTTATTTATCGTTTCCACCGTTTCTTTAAGCAGATCATCCGTATTGTCGTAATGCAGATAAAAAGTCGATCTGTTAACGCCCGCTTTTTCGCAGATTTCCTTAATCGAAATATATTCAAACTCTTTTTTTTCGAGAAGCTGAATAAGTGCCTCGTCCATAAGGAGAGCAGTATTATAATATTTACTTTCGTTTTTATTCATGAGATTCTCCTTATGTCGAAGGTTTGGCGATTATTCCGCGATTTCTTTAGCAAGGCGGATTATGTCCGATGCGTATTTTTCCTTGCCTTTTGCAAGCATCTTTTTGTGTATCGGGTAGTTTATCGCAACGCCGAGGATTCCGAGAAGACCAACGCCTATTCCAATGCCGAAAGAAACTATCGAACCGTCGCCGATAACTTTCATAGCAAGGCACATCCCCACGCCTAAAACGAGCGACGCAACAACTCCGAACGTGTAAGCAAAAATGTTTGCGGGGCGTTTTGCCTTTGCATCGAGTTTTTTAAGCTGTACAACTTTCGTCGTGTCTTTGTGTGCGTATTCGTTTGCGATTGCTTCTGCATAAATTTTATCTGTGTTCATTTTTTCTCCTTTTGATTCGGTTTGCTTTTTTGTTTTGTTTGCCCGAACCGCTTTTGTGATTTCAGTATAACACAGAAAAAAATAAAACTGAACAACAAGTTTTGCTCAAAATGTCTATTTGAGCCGTTTCGAAAATTTATCCGAAAATTGCAATCTTACAATTATATAATATCATTATTATCAAAAAATTTCAAGCGAACGGGATACGAGCTTTCAAAACGATTGACAATTGCGGGCTTTTGCATTATACTTGAATTACAAAATTGATATGGATTTTTCTAAGCACTTTTTAGTATAGCTTATTTTTCGCCATATGTTTCAGGGGTAGCGCCCGAAACATACGGCGTTTTTTTATGACGACAAAAACAAAATACTACCGAAAGGAGAAACCGATAAAATGAAAAAAATTAAATTTTCTGCCGAAATCTGTTATCTGTGCGCTATAATCGTCTTAGCCTTTTCTGTCGCTATGCTTACCGCCGCGGATTTCGGAATTTCGATGATAGTCGCGCCTGCGTATCTTCTGAGCCTGAAAACGGGCTTTCTGACGTTCGGACAAGCCGAATACGTCATTCAGGCGGGGTTGTTTATTGTTCTGTGCCTTGTCTTAAGAAAATTCAGATTTGTTTACGCAATTTCGTTCGTTACATGCCTTATTTACGGCGCGGTGCTTGATTTGTGGCGGCTTATTCCCTTTTTCAATCCGTCCGTAACGGCACCGGGGAGCATGAATATGCCGCTCAGAATCTTCATGTTCATAGCGGGCGTGCTTTTAACTTCTTTTTCGATAGCCTTATTTTATAAAACCTATTTATACCCGCAAGTATACGACTTTTTCGTAAAAGCGGTAGCTACGAAATACGGCATAAAAATTTCGCTTTTCAAAACGATTTTCGATCTTACGTGCCTTGCGGTGAGTTTGATTATGACTTTTTGCTTTTTCGGTAAGCTCGAAGGCGTGAACTTCGGAACGGTAATCATGGCATTGATAAACGGCACGATTATAGGCTTATTTTCAAAACTTATAGATAAAATATTCGATATCCGTCCGTCTTTCCCCAAATTCGCCGCTCTTTTCGAGCTTGAATCGGATAAAAAGCTTGAAAATACTCCTGCACAAAAG
>JAJWOJ010000239.1 GCA_021635425.1 Clostridiales bacterium
TTATTATGAAGGGGTTAGCAATTCGTGGTTACAATAGAAGGAAGGGATTTTTAGGATTTGCTTTAAAGGTAATGGCAAAAATGCCAAAAAGATTTTTGGTGAAACACGGCTTGAAGCAGGTTTATAAATATAGAAAAAAAGAAACCCCGTATTTTTGTAACTTTATGGGCAAAGCTGTGTTTAAAAATGCAATATATAAAAAAGACTTTTTTGTTCCAACCGAATACGTTCAATTTGAAAAAGTAAAGCTGAAAGCACCGGTTAATCTTCATGAATTCCTTTCCTATAGATTTGGGGATTATATGATTCCGCCTTCTCCTGAAAGAATAAAATGGGAACAGCATGCGGAATCATGGAATATAGAAAAAGATTTCAGAGAAGTAATGAGTGATAGGAACTTTACTTTTGCGGACGAAAAAAAGTTAATTTAAGATTATGAAATTAGAAATTCTTGTAACAACAATGTATCAACCCGATTTTTCGATAATTGATAAAATGCATATTAAATCGGATGCGGTGATTGCAAACCAAAGAGATGAGAATAGTTACAATGAAATTGTTACTGCTGGAAAGTCTTTTAAGGTTATATCAACAACCAGTCGAGGATTGAGCAGGAATCGGAATATAGCTCTTGCTCATGCTGATCAGAAGGCAGATCTGATTCTTTTTTTAGATGACGACTTGATTCTTAATGATAATTATGAGAGCCTTATTATTGAAGAATTTGAAAAGCATCCCGAAGCCGATGCAATTAAATTTAATATTCATGATTTATCTGAGACGAGAAAGATTTCCATGAAGAGAATCGAAAAGTTTGAAAAGTGTAGCAGAAGGAATATGTCGGCATCGGGTGTGTGTGGTGTTGTTTTAAAGCAGAGCATTATTAAAGAATTCGGATTGCATTTTCATGAGAATTTTGGCGCAGGAACAGAGAATTATTGTGGAGAAGATACGATTTTTTTGCAGGAGCTAATCAATAGAAAGGTTCGCTTTTATCGGTCTCCGATTGATATTGCGGGAATAGATCAAACAGAATCGTCATGGTTTAAAGGATACGACGAGAAGTATTTTACGATTACCGGAAAAGTTTTTGCAACTATTTATCCTCATTTGTGCAGATTGTTGGCGATAAGAAGCGCATATAGATTTTATAAAAAGAAAAAATGCAGTTTGGGCTTTTTTAAAATACTTAAATGTTATAATCGCGGAATAGGTGAGGTTATCGGAAATAAAGATAAAGTATAAAAATGAAAGGGAATCTTCTTATAATTTCAAATGCGGCATTATGTCAAAGCGATTCTAACGGCAGGACGGTTTCAAGATTGTTGGATTGTGTGCCAAAAGAGCAAAAGGCGCAATTTTACGTATATGGTTGCCCTGATTTTAGAGAAGCAAATAAGTTTTACCATGTAAGCGACAGCGATGCTCTTAATTCGTTTATAAAAAGAGTTAAGAAAAACGGAATAATCAGTGCAGATCAAATTGCTGAAAACACGAGTAGCGGTAAACCTCAAAAAAGAAAAAAGACGCCGCTAAAAATGTTGATCAGAGAGTTTGTTTGGAAATACGGTTGCTGGCGAAACAAATATTTGTATAAATGGGTAGACGAGGTTAACCCTTCTGCGATATTGGTTGTTGCCGGGGATAATAATTTTACGTTAGATTTTGCACGAAAGATTGCAAAAAAAAGAAATATTCCGATTATTCTTTATTCAACAGAGGAATACCCTTTTAAAAATTACAATTATGTCACGAAAGGGCGGTCATTATTTTATGCAATTTGGCATTCAAAGTTAAGACGAGCATATAAAAATATCGACAGATATATCAAAGCGGGTATTTTTAATACCGATGCTTTAGCGGAACTATATAGAAAAGAATATCATTACCCGTGTTGTGCAATATATCAATCATCCGATATCGATTGGATAGAAAATTATAAAATAACCGAACATATAAGAGTATCATATTTAGGTAACTTAGGTTTAAATAGGCATAAAGCACTAATAGATATTGCGAAAATAATTGGAGAAATGAGTCCCGGGGCAACATTGGATATATACGGAAATCCAATCGGTCAGGTTAAGGCGGAATTAGAGAATTGCCCATATATATCTTTGAAGGGTTTTGTTGGTTATGATGAAGTTGTTAATGTGATTCATAATTCAAAGTTGTTGGTGCATGCGGAATTCAGAGATGATTTTTATACAAGAGATTTAAAGTATGCGTTTTCTACGAAAATTGCAGACAGTGTTTGTTCCGGAACGCCTTTTTTGATTTATGCACCGAATGAACTTGCTGAAACTCAGTTTTTAAGAGAGCAAGGTTGTGCTTTTGTAGCTTCTGACATCGAAGAACTGAAAAGTCAATTAAAACTTGCATTGTCTGATGAGAGAGCAAGAAAGGAAAAGTCTGAAAAAGCTAATATTGTCAGAAATAGATGCTTTACAAATAATGGACAGTTTAAAAACGTTTTAAAGGCGGTTTTAGGTGAAAATACTTCAGGTTAATTGTGTCTATAAAAAAGGTAGCACAGGGAAAATCACATATGACATTCATTCCGAGTTGTTAAAGCAAGGCATCGAATCGGTTGTTTGTTACGGAAGAGGGGAAAAGATAAACGAACCGCATGTTTATAAAACTTGCGGTGAAGTATATTCGAAAATAAATCATCTTCTTTCCGAGTTTACAGGGGTGATGTACGGCGGGTGTTTCTTTTCTACCAATAAGTTAATCAAAATCATAAAAAAAGAAAAACCCGATGTGGTTCATCTACAGTGTATAAACGGATATTTTGTTAATATTTATCGTTTGGTCAGTTGGCTGAAAAAACACGATATTAAGACGGTTTTAGCTTTGCATGCAGAGTTTATGTATACGGCAAATTGCGGATATGCTCTCGATTGCGATAAGTGGCAAACGGCTTGCGGACACTGTCCTCGGCTTAAACAGGAAACAAAAAGCTTTCTTGTAGACGGAACGCATAAATCCTGGCAGAAGATGAAAAAAGCGTTTGACGGGTTTAACGATAATCTTGTTGTTACGTCAGTCTCTCCGTGGCTTATGGAAAGGGCAAAACTTTCGCCTATATTGAATGATAAAAAACATGAAGTTGTTTTGAACGGTGTGAACACCGATGTTTTCCATTTTTATGACACATCGGAATTACGTTCGCAAATGGGTTTAACCGGCGTTAAAGTTATTTTCCATGCAACGCCGTCGTTTGACGATAATATAAACAACATAAAAGGCGGCTACCATGTATTGAAGCTTGCCGAAAAAATGCTTAACGAAAATGTAAAATTCGTTGTTGCAGGGAGTCACCCCGAAGGGTTGAAAGTTCCGCCTAACGTGATTTTGCTTGGGAAAGTTTCCGATCAGGAACTTCTTGCAAAATATTATTCTATGGCAAACGTAACGCTTTTGACGAGCAAAAAAGAGACGTTTTCAATGGTTACTGCCGAAAGTTTGTGTTGCGGAACGCCCGTTGTAGGTTTTAAAGCAGGCGCGCCCGAACAGATTTCTATACCTGAATATAGCTCGTTTGTCGATTTCGGAGATTTAGAATCTCTTCATGAAGAAATGAAAAAGTTCTTGGCAGAAAGTTTATTAAAAATGGATATTGCACTTACATCAAACTGCAAATATGCAAAACAGACAATGACAGAAAATTATCTTAAAATTTATGAGGAGTTTAATTAATAAATTTAAATGATATATTATTTAGGGCTTATTTTATCTGTCTTTGTTGTGAGATTATTGTCGCTGCAATTCAGAAAAAAAGATAAAGCTGTTTTCTTTACTTTAACGGCTTTGATTGTAATATTATTTCAAGGTTTAAGGTCTTTTTCGGTCGGGACTGATTTGTTAAATTATATTCCGAGTTATTTTCATATAGGACGAAA
>JAJWOJ010000240.1 GCA_021635425.1 Clostridiales bacterium
CGTTCACACCGTTTGCGGACGAACCAAGGTTTAACGATTTCACCCCTGCCGCCTCGGCGTTTGCGCGGCGGACTTCCGCTTCGAAATATTTAGAAAGCCTGTTAAGGTATTTCACAGCGCCCGCGGGGCTGCCGTATTTAAGGTCTGCCGCAACGAGTTCTCTTTCCGCTCTGCGGGCGATCGCCCTTGCCATATTAAGCCTTGCGGAAAGCTCGTTTTCAGGCGTGGTTCCGTAAGCATTGAAACGCGAAAGCGAGGCTATAACTTCGTTAACGCGCGAAATCTCGTTTTCGGTAACGGCAAATCTCTTATCTCTCGGGAAAGCTATTCCGTCCGAAATTCTGCCTAAAACCGACATTATTTCTTCCGAAAAAGCGTTATCCGCGCCGCCGCGATAACCCGCGCTCAAACAAAGATAAACGGCAGAAGAAAGCTCGTCTAAAACGCCGATCGCCGAAAATCTCGGGTCGGATTTTGAAATTTTAAATTGTGAGGAAAGCGTCGATTTCCCGTCGTCGCCGTTGCCTTTTAAAATTTCGTTCATAGCTCAGCCGCCTATCTGTCCTTTAAGTCCGTAAGATTCCACAACCTCGAGAAGCTCGTTCATAAGCTCTTTCGAGGGCGGTTCGATACCCGTGAGAGAATATTCTCTGCCGAGACCTTTATATTTATCCATACCTATCCTGTGGTACGGCAAAATGTGCATTTCCTTTACGCCGCGAAGAGATCTCGCAAATTCCGCAATTGCGGCGATTTCCTCTTTGGTGTCGTTAAACGTGGGGATGACGGGCGTTCTCACGATGAGCCTCGTCCCCGCGTTGGTTATTTTGCGTGCGTTTTCGAGAATTTTTTCGTTTGGTTGCGAGGTGAATTCCTTATGCTTCGCGCTGCTTGTGTGCTTGATGTCCATAAGGTATAAATCGAGATATGGAAGATAGCGGGAAATTACCGAAAAATCGGCAAAACCCGTCGATTCTATCGCCGTATTGATCCCTCTTTCCTTAGCGGCTTTCAAAAGCGCGACCGCAAAATCGGGTTGAGCGAGGCACTCCCCGCCCGAAAGCGTAAGCCCGCCGCCCGAACGCCTGTAATAAACCCTGTCGCGTTCGATAACGTCGATGATCTCGCCGACGGTAACGTCTCTCCCGACGATTTTTTCCTTGCCGCCGAGCGTCATTTTTTCGATATCATAATGCTGACCTTCGGGGTTGCAACACCATTTGCAACGAAGCGGACAGCCTTTTAAGAACACAATCGTCCTGATTCCGCCGCCGTCATGCACCGAAAAACGCTGAATATCGAATATTCTGCCCTTAATTTCAAGTTCGTTCATCAAAATCCTCCCTGTTCGGTACGGTTGATGATGTCTTCCTGCAACGAGCGGGAAAGCGTTGTGAAGAGCGCGGAATAACCCGCAACCCTCACGACGAGTCCTTTATAATTTTCGGGGTGCTTCTGCGCGTCGCGAAGAGTTTCGCGGCTCACGACGTTAAACTGCATGTGGCTGCCCTTTCTGTCGAAATAACCCTGAACGAGCGCAACGAAATTCTCGAGTCCGTTAGTTCCCGCGAGCGCGGTCGGGTGGAATTTCATGTTGTAAAGCGTACCGTTGGACGCGATGAAATGATCGAGCGTGGAAACGGAGTTGCACGCCGCGGTAGGTCCGTGGCTGTCTCTTCCCGCCGCGGGCGAAACGCCGTCGGCAACGGGGGTGTATGCAAGTCTTCCGTCGGGGGTTGCGCCCGTCTGTGCGCCGAGCGGAACGTTAGCCGAAACGGGATAAAGCCCCGCCTGGAATTTTCCGCCTCTCGGGTTGGAATATTTTTCAAGCTCCTTTGTGTAAACATACGCGATTTTTCTCGCGAATTCATCGACTTCCTTAACGTCGTTGCCGTATTTCGGAAGCTCTTCGATATCTTTCAAAAGCTGATCGTAAGCAATTTTTTTCTCTTCGGAACAGGGATTTTTCTTAACTGTTTCGTAAACGGCTTTAACGTCCGCCGCCGAGAGATTTTTGCCCTGCTCCGCGAGTTTTTTGCAGACGGTGAGGGTCATTTTTTCCGCGGCATGCTCGTCCAAGTCCTTGCCGTAATTATTTTCAAGCGCTTCTTTAATAAACGCGAGCGTATATTTTCCTTCCTCGAAAACGAGTTTTTTAACAGCCCAGAGCGAATCGGTCATGTTGGCGATTCCGAAACCCTGCGGACCCGTGAAGTTATACACCGCGCCGCCTTCCTGAACGCTCTTTCCTCTCTTTACGCAATCCTCAATCATGCTCGAAAGGTAGGGAAGGGGGCATCTCTCGGCATGCGCGACGTCGATAGCGTTGTCGGCGTTGACGAGAAGGGACACCATATAATCGGACTGCGCTTTGTATGCGCCGAAGAATTCTTCAAAAGATTCCATTTCGGTAACGTCGCCCGTTTCGAGTCCTACTTTTTCTCCGTCTTCTATGCCGTTTTTGAAAACCATTTCAAGGGGGCGGCACATATTGAAGAACGCCGCGTCGTGCCAGCCGTCGGTTTTGCCCGCTTTCTGCGGTTCGACGCAACCGATGATGTTATAGTCTCTCGCGTCTTCTAAGGTTAAACCTCTGGACATAAGCGCGGGAATGATTACTTCGTCGTTATAGTATGCGGGGAAGCCGATGCCCGTGCGGGTAAGCTCCGCCGCTCTTATGAGAAACGAATGCGGCGCGCCGTTCCACACCCTCACCGAGAAAGACGGCTGAGGAAGGAAGACGTGTTCGGTTGCGGTAATCGCCATAAACGAAAGGTCGTTCGTAGCGTCTTCGCCGTGTACGTCCTGCCCGCCGACGATAAGGTTCTGGAACAAACTGTATCCCGCAAAACCCTCTGCGGAAACTTCGTCTCTGCACTTGTTGAGGTCGTTAAGTTTAACCCACACGCAGTCGATAAGTTCCTGCGCCTGCTCTCTCGACATGCCCGCTTCCAAAGATTTTTTGTAATGCGGGTACATGTATTGGTCGAATCTTCCGGGCGAAATGGAGTGTCCGCTCGATTCGGTCTGCAAAAGCATCTGAACGAACCAGAAACTCTGGCACGCTTCGTGGAAATCTCTCGCGCCGAACTCGGGAACTCTGTCGCACGCTTCCGAAATTTTAAGAAGCTCTTCGCGGCGTTTTCCGTCCGATTCTCTTCCAGCCATTTCTTTCGCAAGGCGGGAATATCTCTTCGCATAGCGGATAACCGCGCGAAGGGAAATAAGCATTGCCTCTAAAAGCGCGTGCTTTTTGCAGTAATTTCCGTCCGAAACTCTCATCGAAGAGAGTTCGTCTTCGATTTCTTCTATGTATTCGGAATAACCGTAAGTGATGACCTTACCGTAATCAACCGTAACGTGACCTATTCCGTTGTAGAAATAGTTCCCAGGCGTGAACATGTTATGCTTCATCGCCATAAGCGTTTCGGGGGTCATGTACGACGTAGCGAGGTCGCTCGTCGTTTTGCCTTTCCAGTATTTATAAACCTCGTGAAGGGTCTTTTTGGTATCCTCGGAAATATAGAAAGGGTCCGCCGTGCGGGTTGCGACCGTATCGAATTCCTTTTCGAGCCATTCGAAAGAAAATTCGGGGAAAACCTGGCAACTTCTCGGGCGGATCGTCGCCGAGCCTGCGATAAGCTCGCCGTCTCTTATGATAATCGGAATGTTATCGAGAATATGCTCGAAAGCCTTCGCCCTTCTCATAATTATCGGCTCGCCTTCCGTCGCTTTGTAAGATTCGGTTAACAGCACCGCTCTGTCCGCCTCGATTTGCGGCGGCAACTTGAAAAGATCGGCTTTAAGCTTGTCGATTCTCGGTGATTTTTCGATTTTTTCGGTGTAAAATTCGGACATAATCTTCTCCTGTCTGAGTAT
>JAJWOJ010000241.1 GCA_021635425.1 Clostridiales bacterium
CTTAGAGGCTGCTCTCAGTAGCTCTTGCGCATAGTTCATGTCTTTTTTGTCTCTTGAATAATAAGCATACGGCTCGTCCAACGCCGTAAACGCCGTTTCGCCCGCTTTTTTACGGTACACAACGCCGTCCTGCATATACAAAGCGTCGCCTTCCATGCCGATTACTCTTTTTATATAGTTCGTTTCGCCGGATATTTCGATAATGACGACGTCGCCATACGTCGGTTCGGCAAATTTATTCATTAAGAGCCAGTCTCCGTCGTCGATTGTCCGATTCATCGACTTTCCGTAAATCTCGACGGGAGTGAGCCAATATCTCTGCACCAACGAAAAACAGAGAATCACGGCAATCAACGCAATGAAAACCACATCGACAACTCCGAACTGCTTCTCTTTTTTTGCCCCGAGCAATCTGCTTTTCAAATCGGGGCTTTCTTCTATATCATTCATTTTAAATCAATAAAATATTATTTACGGCGTATTTTCCGTCCGATTCTATTCTTAAAGCGAAAATATCGTTGAAGTTTCTTATGCTCATTCCTTCTGCAGACTTAAACTCTCCGATTCTTAAAATCACGTTCTGCCATATAGAACCGCTTTTCATTTCGAGAGCGTAAGAAAAATCTTTAACTCCGTCGGGAGTGTTGACCATAAACGCTATTTTTATAACGCAGAATTCGGTCGTGTAAAAATCAAGCTCTAAGATTGAATTTTCGTCAACGGAACAACTCGGTTCGCTGAATTTGTAACTTATAAGCCCGCAATGAGAGTAGGCTCCGTTAATGCCGTCCGCCTCCCTGACAAGTTCCAGAAACTTGTTTTCGTCAACGAAAATACCTTTTTCGGTTGCGTTTTTGTCGTAAAAAGTAATTCCGTCGAGCCCGTCTTTTCCCGAATAGATAAGGTTGGATTTCTTAGACGATTTGCATTCGATTTTTTTCGAAATAAGTTTAGAACTTAACGTAAGTCCGTTTTTATATCTCACGACTGCAAACGCATAGACGTTGCGTGTGCTTCCGTTTGCGACGTATTCGTACTTCATTTTACCGCTTTCGTCGTCACCGACAAAATCGCATGTGTTCCAGTTTCTTATCGCGGGGTTTATAACTCCCTCGTTTATATACACTTTAGCGCTCTCGATTTTCAACGTATCAGAATAATCGAGCGTTAAAGCGAGAAAGTTTCCGTCCTGCTCTATGGAAAGCTCCGGACATATCGGAAAAGCGATATTCTTTTTACCGAATTGGCTGGTTAAAAATATCTCAACGTCTTTCCTGCAATACTCGTCCAAATAAACGTTAAACGCGGGCGAAAAATTAAACACATAAGGAACATTCGGGCAGATTCTCGAAAGAGTATCCAAAGATCTGTCGAAATCATACTCCGTGCTGTTGGTAGACGTCAAAAACAATATCGGACATTTTACGTACTGGGCGTAAGCGTGAGCGTCTACCGCCGCGATGAATTTACGCCGCTCTTCATCCATGACGATATCGCCGTCGGAAAACTTATAAATACCCTTATATGCAGACCAACCCGCACCGAACATTATCGCCGCGCATTTAACCCTGTCGTCCACAGCGGCAAGTTGCCATGCGATATTCGCGCCGTTTTTGATACCTATAATTCCTATTTTTTCCGAAGAAGCATTGAGTTCTTGTAAAAACGTGAGCGCGTATCTTTCAGCCGCTACCCATTCGTACCAGGAGGTTTCCTTTGCGCTTTGGTCGACATAATTCATTCTTCTGCCGCGAAGCTCGTAATTTGCGTAGGCGACAGACTTCGGGTAAACAGTGTAATTGGTTGCATTGTCCCTTTTGCCGTACAAATCGACCATAAGAACCGAAAAACCCATTTTTACGTAATCGATAACTTCTTCATAATTGATAAGTTCGGTGATATCCGGAATATACAAAAGGCAATCGTGATGCAAATCGTCGTCGGGCGTGAAGTATGTGCCGAAAATTCTTACGCGGTCGTTGCCTACAGGTCTTCCCGAAAAGAAGTATTCCCTGTGAATAACGTTGTCATAACGTATTTCGCTTAGCATATTCGCTTTCGTCGGCTGTGAAAAATCAAAGCCATCCCAAAGCGATATAGGTGTTAACATTACGGATTTTTCAATCATTACAGCTTAAATCGTCCTCTTTGATGTCAAAATAACCGAGAGAAAATCTCATAGTTTCGCAGTATAATATCCCGCTTCGTTTATTATACAACATTTTTTAATTTTTTGCGAGAAATATTGAGTATTTTTTTGACATTTTATAAATTTTTCTCATTTCTTTCCCCAAACGATTATTTTTACACTTGGCTTAAATTGCCGCGATGTGGTTACCTATGCTTTGACAAACAAAATATTGTGGTTGGAAAAATCCGAACGAAAACAGCTTGATTTTTTTTGAAAAATCAAGTATTATTATAAAGAATAATTATTCGGGGTGAATAAAATGTCGTTCTGCTCCTTCTCAAAGGAAACAATTACAAATTCTTCTACGGTTCTCGACAACAGATTTATCTCGACTTACCTGCCCGAAGCCAACGGAGACGCGATTAAAATTTATATTTACGGGCTTTTCGTATGTCAGGAATCGGATTCCGATATTTCATTCGATAAATTCTGTAACGATGTCAAGCTCGATAAAGACGTCGTTTCGGACTGTTTCAGATTCTGGGAAGAACTCGGAATCGTAAACGTTTTATCGGAAGATCCTTTTATCGTTAAATATCTGCCCGTCGCTCAAAGTAAGCCCAGAAAATACAGCGCGGAAAAATACGGGGAATTCAATAAAGCCTTGCAGGTTCTCATCCCCGAAAGAATGATAACGACAAACGAATATGCCGCTTATTTTTCGCTTATGGAAGAAAACGGATTAAAACCCGAAGCCCTTTTAATGATCGTAAAATATTGCGTAGACTTAAAAGGCGGCGCGATAGGACTGAGATATATCTTAAAAGTCGCGAACGATTTTATCGCACGGGGGATAACGACGACGACAAAAATCGAAAAAGAACTTTCGGATTACTCGCTTAAAACAGGTGAATTCGCTTCACTGATGAACTACATTCTCCCGAACAAAAAACCCCAGATCGAAGACCTTAAACTTTTCGAAAAATGGAACAAACAACTGCTTTACGATATCGACACCATTATTTTTATCGCAAAAAGCGCGAAAATAAAAAATATCGAGAAACTCGATAAGGAAATCGACGTTTTATACGCAAGCAAAAAGTTTTCGGAAAAAGAAATTGCCGACTTTTATAAATCAAAAGCAAAGACGACAGAGCTTGCATACGCGATAAACCGTTCTCTTTCCGTTTATACGGAAGTTATCGACCCGGTAATCGAAAATTACGTGATTCCGTGGCAGAACATGGGTTACGACGAAGAAACTCTGCTCTTTTTAGCCACCTACTGTTTCAAGAAAAACCGCAGATCGCTTGAAGAGATGAACGAAGTGGTTGAAAAGCTCTATAAAAACGGACTTATCACTCTCACCTCGATTGCGGAATATCTTAAATCGATCTCCGCGGACGACGATTTTATCAAGAAACTTCTCTTAATTGCGGGGCTTTCGAGAAAACCCACCGAATGGGACAGAGCGAATTTAAAAACCTGGAGAAGCTGGAACTTTTCGGACGAAATGATTTGCGAGGCATGCGCGATCGCCGCGGGAAAATCGAACCCGATGTCATACGTCAACGCCGTTCTCTCGGGTTGGAAATCGGAAGGAATCTTCACTGCCGACAAAATCAGACGAACCGATAAAAAAGCTAATCCTCAGGCGATACAGACAAGAAATTACACAAAGGAAGAGTTCGATAAACTTATCGACGACATTGACGAAATCGAATTTTAAAATATATGAT
>JAJWOJ010000242.1:0-1156 GCA_021635425.1 Clostridiales bacterium
CCGTCTGTTTAACAAACCTGCTCGGCTCGCACCGAAACGCTTATATTAGCAAAAATGTAGTCCCGCAACAAGAAGCCTTCGTTAACTACGGAAAAAACAAGACTATGATTGTACGTTTGCGAATTTCCCGCCGCAAAACGCCCGACGTCTTTGATCGTAACCTTTTTTCTGTCCGACGAAGCCGTGCCGATCTTTCCGTCCACGGTTATGGAAATGCCTTCGGGCAATGCTTCCGGCAACGTCACGATCACGTCATATTTGAAAGACGTTTCAGCCGTTTTCCCGTCTTTTGTATTCGTAACCGTAAAGTTATACTCGGCGGTCATGATTCCCTGTCCGCAATCAATCGTCAGATTATCGGAAGAACTCACCCGTAAATCCATAATCAAAGCCGAAACCTGCGCATTGTCGTCTCCGGTTGATGAGGAAAGATTTTTCGCAAAAGAAACGCCGCTCGCCGAAGCGAGAAGAGTTGCGAAAAGAACAACAAGCGCAAAAGTTAATCTTGCGCCGTTTCTCCTTTTTGTCCCTTCGTTTCTTAACATCTTTTTTCTCCGTTAACGCGGTTCGGTTTTTCGGGATTGCCCGCCGCGACTTCTGTACGATCCCTAAAATTTGTTTTCACTTGCTTTCGGGATCGTCAGAGTCCGTCTTCCCTCGCCGTTTGTCTTCTATAACTATTATCAGAATCAACAACACTATGAATGTTGCCGCAAAAATTATTCCTACGGGCGATTTCAGCCATTCTATAAAATACCCGACCTTATCCAGCTTTACGGCGACTTTTCCCGCTATCTGCTCTATTAACACGGGGTCGGGGTCTTCGCTCTGATTAGCGTCTCCTTTAGTGTAAAACTTGTCGCATTCCATTCTCACTATTCTGTGCGTTACCGAAAAACTTTCGTCCTCGGGAAAATACGTTATCACGTCGCCCACCGCGTAGGAATCGGAATTTTTTATTATAATCGCGTCGCCCGCTTCTATCGCACCCGTCATAGACGGCGAAGCTACAATCAGCATAGAATAGCCGAACACGGAAGGTATTTTAGATTTTTTCACGAATTTATCGTAAGCGAGCGTACACGCCGATATCGCTAAGATCACTGCGAGAAGTATCAGCATCACCCGCCATATAGCAGAAAAAACTCTGCCGCGA
>JAJWOJ010000242.1:1256-3852 GCA_021635425.1 Clostridiales bacterium
CCGTTCTCCGTTTTATTAATCTCTGTTTTTGTGCCGTTCACCGTAAGCGCATATATTATTATCGGAAGATTTTCCGTTTCGTTTCCGTATGTAAAACTTATCTTAATATCGCATTTCATTCCGAACGCGTTCGGATTGTGCACCATGAAAAGATATTCGCCTTTTGCTCCGGGTTTAAGCAGTTCGTCCCCGAATATATCGAGCTTTGCGTCCGCTTCCCACCTGCCGTCTTTATCGATTATGGTAACTTCTTTAATCTTGTTTTTCTCCGCGACGCAGGTCGCGACAGACATTGCCACTATTGCCACCAACGTCAGCAGGATAAAAAATAGCAATATCGCTATAAAACGGTCGCGCTTTTCTATTATTCCCGTTTCTTCGCCGCAAAAATAAACCTTTTCCCCGTCTTCGCAATATCCGCGCGTTTTGGCTATCTCTTCTTCGGAAAGCCCTTTCACGCTCACGCAAGGCGCGATAACCTTTGCGTTAAGGTCATATAACCTGCCCCTTTTTAAAAAACACAATAAGTCGCCATCAAGGTTAAAAACCCTTTTGGCGCCTTTCATCGTCTTTATTTTGCCCGCCCCGGGGTTTTTGGTCAACTTAAAGTCATATTTCATTCGTATGATTTCTTTAATCGTTCGGCAATAGCCGAATCGCTTTTAAGTTTTTCGGCATTCGGCGCGCCCGAAAAATCGGGCGCGCACCGAATGTTCTTTGTTTTTTTATTCTGCCAGATTATTTAGCGAGTTGCGATACCTTAATCTCAAACGTGAAAGCAAGTTCCGTAGAGGAATTATCGGTGTCGATTTCGTATCCGGCGGGAGTATATCCCGTTACCCCTGCCGCCATCTGTCCGAGAATGGTATCAACCTGATCGATGGATAAGTCCAAAACGGTTTCACCGTTATTTTCAAACACCCACGCCCAACTGAGTTCGTAAGTAGTCGAAGTCAACTCTTCATTCGGAGCGATCTCCTTGTTAATCGAGGCTTCGGTAGCAATTACACCGTGAATTGTCTCAAGAGTCACGTTTTCGGCAACCGTAGTTCCGTCTTTTTTAAGCGTCCACTTAACGGGGCGGTATTCCGTGTAAGCGGTATCGGCCGTTTTCTTTATTTTAAGTACGACGTCATTAGTCGGGTGCAAACCTGTACTAATCAACGCTCTTACTTCCGCCTTTCCGCCGACCGTAAAGGTCATGGAACCGGCTGTTCCGGGTGCAACGAGGTTGCTGCCCGCGGTGTCTGCCTGAACGTTAATGTGTGCGCCGGTGCCGTCAACGGTGCTTACGGATGTGGAGGCAAGCTTATATGTCTCGCCGAAGAGTTTCGTTGTGTCTACGCTTGCGGTATAACCCCATTTGGCAACCTGCGCAGTACCCGTGCCTTTGCCGCTCGTCACGTACTTGGAGAAGGTGTATCCCCCAAAGCACATAAGTGCGATTAACGCAATCAATAACATTACGATAACCGCTGTTTTCCTGTTATTCTTCCTTTCGGATTTGTGTTGTGTCATTTCTGACGCCCTCCATAAAAATTTTTTTATTTCAAACGGCTTGCAGCCTGTTTGTTCTTTTTTAGCCCGTCTTTTCGCCCATCCGCACGGTTATAGTGCCATTACTAATAATTTTCGGAATAAAAAAAAGTTGCAATTTAGTATCCATAAGATACTATATTGCAACCGGGCGCACTCTTTTCATCAAACGCAGGCTCGCCTTATCGCGGTCTCCCTCAAGACGATACGTCGTTTACAAAAAAGTTCCTTGGCTTTGCGTCACCGCCTCACGACGGTTTTGCCGACAAGTTTTCAATTGTTACGAAGGAAAATCTACAAGCGGTTTATGCCGCTCCTCCCCCTTGTGCTTTTATTATACACGCCGAAAGACCCCTTGTCAAGCTTTTTTTTAATTTTTTTTGCAAATTGTGGATTTACTGCGTCGTATAGTCGTATTTTTTACCCCTGAAATACGAAAAAGCCCTTGAAAATCAGGGGCTTTTAGGCAGATAGGCATTTGTCTATCATATATGTGTATAATTGACGAAATAGCTACTTGCCGTAAGCGAGCTACACATCCATAAAATCTTTTCAAGAGTCGGTTGGCAAATATATGAGTTTCTATAACAACGAAAGACCGCACTCTATTCTTTCGAACCGTACACCAAATAGCTATGAGTCCGAATATTTCAGCAACAGCAAGGAAAAACAGGAATGTTAAATTGAACACTTATGGTTCATATGAAAAAGTGAAATGCGTTTTGATATTCGATTTTGACCTATTTTCGCTTTATGTGTTCAATCACACGATATATTAAAAATCGTTGTGGCACAACGGTTTTTGGTAACAAAAAGCACTTCAAACTGAACAACTATGGTTCAGATCCGAAGTGCTTTTCAATTTTTACAACTATAATTATAAATGTAAACGAATCATTTCACAACAAAACAGCCTAATCGCATCGTTTGATTTGATCTATAAAATTCCACTTCGGAATTTATTATATCATTTATAAACGGCTAATATTGTTGTGATTTGTTGAATCAATTTTTATTTACATAATTTTAAATATGCTTTTGTCTAATTCACCTCGTTAAT
>JAJWOJ010000243.1 GCA_021635425.1 Clostridiales bacterium
AGCTTATAAGTATAACAAGGGCGCGCCGCTTCCGCGGCGCGCCACTCTGTTTTAATTCCCGTTTAAATCGATAGTTACTCAAGTTAATTTTAGTCGATTAAAATATTATTCGAATTCAACAATAAATCCTACAACCGTATCGGTCGATTCTCTATAATCGTTCCAGTTGTTATCGCCCGTCTTATAATATCCTAAATAGTGTTCTTCTCCGCCGGACGGTTCCGATGAAGTCCAGCTCGTGTAGTCCCACTTTTCGCCTGTGACCCAGATGTAAGATCCGCTTGTGTTTTCCGCACCGAGCCAAACTCCGCTTAGGTTCGAATTTATAACCATTTGTTTGAGGACTGCATTTTCTTCGGCGGAAGTAACCGTTGCGAGATGTCCGCCAAGCTGTTCGGCATATTGTTTAGCTTCCGTCCAAGACATTTTTCCTGTCATCAATATATAACGGTGTTCGTTATAAGTTGTTTCATTATAGTAACCGATTCCGACTTTTCCTGCTGAACCGTACCAATATTGATTGTCTCCAATCCATGGATCCCACCAAAAACATCCTGCACGACCGGCATTGCCGGCTCTACCGATTTTTCCGACTTTACCGGCAGAGGAGCTGTTGTCAAGCTTTATGTTAATACCTGTTTGTCCTGCAATTCCGCCTAATCCCCCGTTACCGGCATTTCCGCCGTTGCCTGGTGTATCGTGAATGTTTGTTGGTCCTTGTCCTTGATGGGTTACGCCGTTACCGCCGTTACCGCCATTGCCGCCATTACCGCCGTCACCGCCGTATAAAATTACATTTTCCGAAATATTTATAACTTGTTTAACGCAAATCGCATTGCCGCCGTTACCGCCATTGCCACCGTTGGTACCACTAGTTCCGGATTCAGTGTATTTTGAGGCAATCTTGCCATCGGTTCCGTCCACACCGTTTCCGCCGTCTCCGCCGATTAGCGTAAGACTTCCGAGAACGTCTATGGTTATATTGTCGGCTTCAATTGCCGTTTCACCGTTTTGTCCGTTTGCCCCCGCCGTCGCTCCGTCGTCTCCCTTGCTGCCTTTTATTTCAAGACTTGCGGAAGAATCGGCCGATTTTATCGTTATATCGTTTGCGATGATTGTTGATTTTCCAATCCCGCCCTTAGCATAAACAGCGTTTGTGCCGATATAATTTATGGAAAGTTTAACTTTTTTCGTTACGTTGGAAATATCGATGAAGCTTGTGTTTGCGGGCGTTATTATTCCGACGTTTTCGAGAGTTATATCGATGTCGTTTTCCCAGTCTTTATCAAAACTCAGAGCAAAAGAATCGATAAGCGAATTTATATTTTGCCCGTTAGGATTTTTTGTTTTGTATGCGCCTTTTATCTTTATGTTACGTATAGGCGTTCCGTTGAAATACGGAGTTATGTTGTAAACGCCGCCGAAAGCCGTTCCGTTGAAATCGCTTGCGGAACCTCTTTCCTGATAGTAAGAAAGATCGAGGGTAAGACATCCCGTGTCTTCATCGAACTCCACATCGTCGTTAAACATCAAAGAGTTTATCGCGGATATTTTTTCGTTATAAAGCTTTGAACAGTTATCGTACATATAATCGTCAAGTTTGTCGATAACGTCCTGATATTCATTGCCTAAAAGATACCATATGCAATATAAGCTTCCGTCGGGAAGATCGGTGAAGATTGTGTAATCGGTACCGCTTTCGTGAGAGGCTATCCACTTTGCATACTGTTCAGAAAATTTGTCTAAGTTGAAGTCGGTAGAGCCGAATATTTTTCCTGATTTAACTTTTATGCTTAAATCTGATATAGAATCGACAGTGTTAGAGGTGTTAATGCCAGAGGCATCGACGGATCCGTCTATATTCAAGCCTGATTTGAGGAAACGTTTTTCAAATGCAAAGTCGAGATTTGCGTGCCATTCCTTGCTGGTTTCGTCTGTAGATTTCATTGCTGTGTAAACAACATCTACTTGTTCGCCGAAAATTGCGGACATAATGACGTGAGTGCCCCACATATTGACAAAAGCCTCGGGAGTTAACGTTCCGTTCCTTATTTTTAACGCGTCGCTTATAAGTTCGTCGGAAAGGATATTGCGGAATTTTGACGGGTCGGTATATCCTTGTATATCTACGCGATATCCGCTCATAACGTAAGAATATGTATACGAATATTGATCCGTTTCGGATTTCTTTTTCTTTTGGTAAGAACCGCTCGCGTCAACGCTTATCGACGGGAATTTGTTTGTCATGAATTTTCCGTTTTTGTCCTTTCTCGAGCCGAAAGCAATTTTTAAAGAGATTGCCGCATTATGTTGATTCAACGTTTCGATAATACTCGAAGAGCTATGTCCTACGCCGTTTTGTTTGCCTATTTCTTCGCGATATATATCATTATAAAATAAGTCGCTGTTAAAAACTTGTTTCCCGCCGGAAACGGTTTCGATTTCCGAGGCGTTTACAAGGTCGATTGTTTTGCCGAGTACGCCGTATTGCTGATATTTATCTTCGTGGCTTGTACGGGTGATTGTAAGAATTGCCTTCATGTTTGGCAAAGTGTTGTAGTTTGAAGACAAATTAAAAGTCAAAAATACAGTGTACACCCCTGCTTCGATAGCTTCATCGACAAGACTGCCTTCCTTAAAATATATATAGGAAATATCAGACTCGTCAAGTTCCGCGGGGAGATTTTGCGCCGTTATAGTCCGGCTTTCTCCGTTGTATTCCACCGTTTTATCCATAAATATGATATTATCGGTATTTATGGTAGCTTTGTCTATCGTCAGAACGGCTGTTTTATTCGGAATGGGGTTATAATTTACCGTATCTCCGCTGAATTTCGCCGTAATTATGTATGTTCCCGCATCGATATGCTCATTGTTTTCATAAACAACGGAAACGCCGTCGGGGAGATTTGCCGCCACGATTGTGTGAATATTTCCGTCGTAAGTAACGGTTTTATCCCGGAAAACAACCTTCGACATGTCGTAGTTTTGTTTTTCAATGTCGCCCCACTGAGCGTTGATGACCGTTGCCGCTACAATTTTTGCATAGTCGACGTCGAAGCCGACAAATTTATATCCCTCGCGGGTATACGTCGGGGCAACCGCAGAACCGAGGTATTTAACCTGCTGTGTTTCCTGCCCGCTTACAAGCTTTCCGCCGTTTGCGTTGAAAGTTACGGTGAATGTGTTTCTCGTGTAATAAACTTTCAGAACCAGGGAACCGTCATCATAAACAACGCCGTTTATCGTTCCGTGAGAATATGTAAAGTGTTCGAATTCCTTTATTTCGGCGTTGACGTCCTGCCCTGCAGGAGCAGAAAACTCAGATGTTTCCTTCAAAGAATAATCATCGTTTTCTATGTTTTGCAAATAATACTGTACGATGTATTTTGCCTCCTTAACGGACGGCTCGGGGTCGGGCAACTCGGAAGAAGAATCGTTCTTTTTTACGAATTTTGCATATACCGATAAGTTGCTTGTTAAAGGAGCGTTTAAAAGAGAGTTCGCCGTGAACGGCTTTTCCCATGTTCCCTCGTCAAAATACCACCCGTCGAAATCGTAGCCCTCTTTTTTCGGGTCTTCGGGGATTGTTATCGAATCACGACCGCTTGTGCCGATTGTTGCGTAAATCTCCCCGTCAACGCGAAAGTAAAGGTTGATTTTGACAGGATTTGTTGCGCATGCCGCTAATATCATCATTGCAACCAATGATACGATAAGAGCCGCAAGCAAATGTGTTTTCCCTTGTTTTGTCATAAGTTTTTATCCTCCCGACTTAATTTTGTAATTTTACAAACGATTTATATTTGTTATCTCACGAAGAATATTAT
>JAJWOJ010000244.1 GCA_021635425.1 Clostridiales bacterium
GGCGGAGCCTCGGCCGGATTTTCGCTATCGCTCAAATGCGAACGACGGCAAAGCATAGCTTTGCCGCGTACTCACTCGAGGACTCGCTCCAAAAAAAAACAGCAGGCAAAAAGCGCGGTTTCCATAGGGAATTATTAAAATTAAATTTTAGAATTGCGCTTTCAAACGATGACAAAAGGCTCACGGAAAAATCCGTGAGCCTTTTGCTATAAAGACAAGATATTGATAAATTATATTGTTCCGTCGATGCCTTTGCAAATAAGAGAAATCGTCATATTTATAATCTCTTCGAGCGGAATCCTTTTCCCGCCGTCTATCCAGAATTTATATATTTCAAGAGTTGCGGCGCGCATAAACGCTAAAGCCATTTGTTCCTTTTCGTCGGCGTTCGGCACGGCTTCGCTTGCCACTTTTTTCATCATCTGCCCGCGAATGTGATTGAGCGTGTAACTTCCGCCGCAGGTGATTTTTTCGTAAGCTAAGCCTTGTTCTGCCGAAAAAGTGAAAAACTCACGCGTTATTTGTGCCGCGTCTTCCAACCTTCTTAAACCTTTCGTCCTCTCGATATATTTTCGGGATAATTCTTCCTGCATTTCCGCAAGCACGTCGTCTAAATCGTTATAATAGGCGTAAAACGTCTTTTTATTGATTCTCGCTCTTGCGGCAAGTTCGGTTACGGTTATTTTTTCATAGTCTTTTTCGCAAAGCAATTCTTCAAAGGCTTCACGTATTGCAGACACCGTTTTTTGCACTCTTAAATCTTCTTTTCCGGTCAAAATCATATCATTTATTCCTTTTAAGTAACTATTTTACAAGTTTCGTTACATAAGTAACGCAGCCCGATTAGCAGTTCGTTACAAAACTCTTTTATTGTTGTATAATACACTCGAAAGCAGATAAGTAACCACGGTTACATTATAATCCGTTTTTAATAAAAATGCAAGGAGTTTTTATGAAAAATCTGATTGTTTACTATTCCCGAAAGGGACAAAACTATTATAACGGCGCGATTAAAAACCTGACGAAAGGAAACACGGAGGTTGCGGCGGAATTCATCAAAGAGGCTGTCGGCGGCGACTTGTTTGAAATCAAAACGGTCAAAGACTACCCCGAAGATTATTACGCCTGCATCGACGTGGCGCGGTCGGAACTCCGCGAAAACGCGCGTCCCGAATTGCAATCTTATCCGGAAAATTTCAGCGATTACGATAACGTGTTCGTCGGCTTTCCGAACTGGTGGGGAACGATGCCTATGTCGGTGTTCGCCTTTATTGAAAAATACGATTGGTCGGGAAAAAAAGTTTTTCCGTTCTGCACCAACGAAGGGAGCGGTCTCGGTTCGAGCGTAAGAGATATAAAAAGCATCTTAAAAGGCGCGGACGTTTCGGACGGATTAAGCGTTGTCGGACACGAAACGCAAGACAGTGCCGAACAGATTAAAATCTGGGCGAAAAACGAAATAAAAAATAATTAAAAGGAGCGTAAAAAAATGAAACAAAATTACATTACCCTTAACGACGGAAACAAAATTCCGCAGTTCGGTCTCGGCGTGTATATGATACGCGGCGACGAGGAAACGGAAAAAGCCTGCCTTAAAGCCTTGGAAATCGGATATCGGCATATCGACACCGCGCACGCCTATCAAAACGAGCGCGGTGTAGGTTCGGCGGTAAAAAAGAGCGGTATTCCGCGTGAAGATATCTGGATAACGTCCAAACTGTGGCCGAGCGAGTACGGCGAAGGCAAAACGATGAAAGCGATATCAAAAATGCTTGACCGACTCGATACTCCTTACATTGACTTGCTTTTGTTGCATCAGCAGTTCGGCGATTACGTCGGGGCGTGGAAAGATATGGAACGCGCTGTCGCCTTTGGTTTTGTAAAATCGATAGGAATAAGCAACTTCAACGAAAATCTCGACGATTTTCTGCTTCACGCAGAAACCAAGCCGTCGGTTATTCAGGTGGAATGTCACCCATATTTCGCTCAGCGCGATCTCAAAAAGAAACTTGCGCCTTACGGAACGGTTGTTGAAAGTTGGTATCCGCTCGGGCACGGCGATCCGTCATTACTGAACGAGCCGATATTTGTCGAACTCGGCAAAAAGTATCGCAAAACGCCCGTGCAGATTATTTTACGTTGGCACATTCAGGAAGGCAATATCGTATTTCCGAAATCAACCAACCCGCAGCACCTGAAAGACAATATCGATATTTTCGATTTTGAACTTACGGACGAAGAAATGGCAAAAATAGCAAAACTCGATTGCGGCAAGAGATATTTCACTCTTAATCTGAAAGAACAGGAAGCGCATTTGTCTGCTTTCACCCCTGCGGATTAAAATCAAGCGAAATAAAAAAAATTAAAATAAAAAGGAGTTTTTTATGTTAGATGCAGTATTGGAAAGATTTACGGTAAAAATCCGTATCACTATTAAAAGCGCGGTATCGCTTTTGTGCGTAATTCTTGCCGTTGCTCTGCCCCAAATTGCGCATATTGCCGTCGGTGCGCCGGCGGGAATTACGTGGCTTCCCATGTTTTTACCGGTTTTGCTTTCGGGATGTCTGCTCGGTTATGCGTGGGGTTTGGGCGTAGGTGTTTTATCGCCCGTATTTAGTTACGGCTTTACCACGCTTGCGCTCGGAAACGCTATGCCCGCGCTCGGTAGATTGCCTTTTATGATTGTCGAACTTGCCGTGTTCGGAGCGGTAAGCGGTTTGTTTGCTAAAAAAATCACGCAAAATTCGCTTTACGCCTTTCCTGCGGTAATCGTCGCTCAACTGTGCGGAAGAACGGTAAACGTTATTTCCGGGCTTATAGCGGGACAAAATATAACGGCCGTTTGGAACGTTATTCAAGCCGGACTTATCGGGCTTTACGCGCAGGCGATTATCGTTCCCGTTATCGTGATTATTCTTGCAAAGGTAATTAAAAATGACGACGCTCGATAAGGCTCGAAAAATGCTCGGAAATCACACTTTGGCGATTGTTTGCGGCGATACCGCACAAACGTATAACGAGCGTGGAATAAAAACCCTTCTTTCGATTTTGTCGGATAACCCCGATTTGCTTTGCGGCGCAAGCGTTGCGGACAAAGTGGTCGGAAAAGCGGCGGCATTATTGATGGTAAAAGGAAAAGTAAAAGAAGTCTATGCGGAAGTCATAAGCGAAAGCGCGATAGAAATTTTCCGAAAATACCGCATTCTTTTCGCTTACGGGACGATAGCCGCCAAGATTATCAACCGTTCAGGCACCGGGATGTGTCCTATGGAACAAACCGTAGTGAATATAGACAATCCGGACAACGCGTTCGTCGCGTTGAAACAAAAACAAATTTTAATGATAAAAAGCGAGGTGTAATATGAAAAAATTAGGTTTCGGTTGTATGAGATTGCCCGTAATAAACGGCGATTATGCGAATATCGATATCTCTCGATTTGAAAAAATGGCGGACGAATTTCTTGCCAAAGGGTTTACATATTTCGATACTGCCTACGTCTATCACGGCGGAAAAAGCGAAGAAGCCGTAAAACATGCGATTGTGGAAAGATATCCCCGAGATAAGTTTACGATTACGACGAAAATGCCTATGTTTATCGTAAATACGGCTGACGATATGGAACGTATTTTCAACGAGCAATTAAACCGACTCGGCGTTGATTATATCGATTATTATTGGCTTCACGCTCTGAACGCCGCGCAATATGCAAAAGTGCAAAAACTGGACGCTTTCGGATTTATTGCAAAAAAGAAAGAGCAAGGTTTTATTAAGCATATCGGTTTTTCCTATCACGATA
>JAJWOJ010000245.1 GCA_021635425.1 Clostridiales bacterium
TGATTTTTAATAATTATGCAAAATATGCATAAATGTGCCATACGGTCGAAATTTTTATATATGCCATAAGTAATTCTGATATCAAAACATGGTAAAATCGGTAGACAAATTGTTGTATTTCTGATAAAATGCTTTCAAATTCAACAAATCAAATACGCTTTTGCAATTTGGGGTAAGCGAAATTGTATAAATACACAACGGCGTAATATCCGTTTTTGTTTGAGTTTTCTTCAGTCAGAAGAAGATTATAAGTATTTTGAAATGCGAATTTGATTTGTTGAATGAATAATTAAAATCCGCAAAAGCGGAAAAATGTATTGGAGGTAAAAAATGAAAAAACTATTGGCACTTTTAATAGCGGTTGCTATGACTGTTACATGTTTTGCGGCATGCGGGAAAAAACCCGGCACCGGTTCTGCGTCTGACAAACATGTTCATACTTATGGCGAATGGGAAGTTGTCGCTGCGGCTACATGCACCGAAGACGGTTTAAGAAAGAGAACCTGCACGGGTTGCAACGATATACAGTCGGAAACACTTAACGCTCTCGGACACGATTGGGGCGAAGACGGTACTTGCAGAAGATGCGGAGTGTCCCAGAAGTCGGTTGCAAATCTTGTTTACGGCAAAGATTATGTTTCTCTTTACGAGCAGTTTGGTAAAAATATCTCTATTGCAGACGTTAAAGAAGATATTGACGAAGCAACAGGCAAACATACTCCTTATATAGAGAAAGACGGTAAAAAATACGTTCTCGGTCTGGATTTCTTGTCTATGGCTATGGTTTATAATACCAAAGTTCCCGCAGGGTCCACAGAATATAAAACCGAAGAAGACGTTTACGCTAAGTGGTGGATGTATTACATTCAGCGTTGGAACGAACTTCTTCCGGAAATTCCCCTTTATTCGAACGAATATTATGATTTGTTCAACACTCAGATAAAGGGTGTAAAAGAACATCCCACCAACCCGTACTGGAGCGTTGCAAACGCACTTATCGATTGGACATCCGAAAAAACCGCCAACGATTTTATCGTCGGTAACACAACGGAACTTTCCGGTAAGTTCAGATATCCCGTTTTCGGAACGACAAACCCCGGTGCTTCGGATAACGATATCGATAAGCTCGTGAGCGGACTTGAAACCGTTGTCGCTAACAAGGAAGGCGGATATCAGTGGAACGATACTGTTGTTAAATCTCATTCCGAAGTTGTAAACAAGGACGGCACAAAGACTTTCGAAATAGAACTTAACGACGGTTTGAAATTCAGCGACGGATCTGCGGTTACGGCTAAAAATTATCTTGTTTCCACGCTCGTTTTCTCGTCTCCCGTAGGAGCTGAAGCGGCTAATAAAGATCATCAAGCAGGTAAATCCTATGCAGGGTATAAAGCTTTTGCGACATATAAAGGAACAAATGCGGCAGATGAAGGCGTTTCCAAATACTTCAGCGGTTTAAAATTGCTTTCGGATACTAAGTTTTCGGTTACCGTAGATGTGGAATATACAAACTATTTTTACGCTGTTTCGCTTGCAGGATTTGCTCCCGTATATCTCCCTGTCTGGCTGGATAAGGATGCAGACGTTGTCGTAGATCCCGAAACTCATGCGGTCGGTCTCAGCGACGCATTCTATGCTAAAACCGGAGACAGCTATGTTAAAGCATCTTATATTTACGATGTGGCTATGAAAGCGGATAAACAGCTTGCTTCCGCGTTCCCGTATTCGGGACCGTACAAAGTCGTAAGTTACGATACGTTGACAAAGACGGCTGTTCTTGAGAAAAACGATTATTTTGTCGGTAACTATGAAAAGGTTAAACCAAGCATTCAGAAAATAACTTACGTTAAAACCGTTTCCGAAACTCAACTTGCGTCGTTCAAGAGCGGAGATCTTGACTTCATCGCGGGTATCACGGGTGGCGCAGATACGGATGCGGCTACAAAGTATGCAGACGGCAGCAACGGCAAAGCGGATTATATCCATTACGGAAGAGCCGGTTACGGTAAACTTGCATTCCGTAACGATTACGGTTCCACTCAGTTTGAAGAAGTAAGACAGGCTTTAGCTCTTTCGATGAACAGAACGCAATTCGCGCTTGAGTTCAACGGCGGCTACGGCGGAACGGTCGACGGACCTTACTACAAAGGTTCCTGGATGTACAAAGCTGTTGAAGACGAAATAGTCCTCGATTCTTATGCAAGCTCTCTCGACGCCGCAAAAGCTAAACTCGTTGCGGGCGGATGGATTTACGCCGCAGACGGCAGCGATTACGTATCCGGCGTACGTTATAAAAAGATTAAGGCTGCGGAAATCGGCGTATACGATGCGGATTTCATGTCGAAAGACGGAACGGAAAAAACAAGAGCTTTCAATGCGGACGGACAGGAAGTCGCAAAGAACAGCAAAGACGTTGCTTACTATCTGATGCCTCTTGTAATCAATTGGTTCGGTACTACCCCAAACACGTTCTCCGACACTGTTATCACTTACCTTTGCAGCGATAACTCGATAGCGACAAAAGCAGGATTTAAGATCCAATATACGCTCGGCGATTTCGGACCGATGCTTGACGAATACTATCAGCAGGCGGTTTACGGATTCTATAAAGGAACGCCTATGTACAACATGTTCAACTTTGCAACGGGCTTCAACAATGCTGCATACGATTTTTCGTACAATATGACTATCGATCCGGACATGTATGGTGATTTCTCGGCTTACTATATAAGAGATATTCACGATTTCTATTTCCTTTAATATCGCAAACTTAAGGTGCTTACCGTATAAAACATAAAGTAAGCGGCATAAAAAACAAAATAAGAAGGGTTTCTTTCCTCACTCGGAGAGTCGGGAGGGGAAAGAATAGTCCCTTCTATTTTGTATATTTAAAGATTTTATTTTATCGCGTATTCTGAAACTTTATTCCGGACCGGGTACGGTTGAATATCGTCTCAGAATTCGCAATAGAATAAAAAAAGGAGTGCAAATGGTCAAATATATACTTAAAAGACTATGTTATATGCTGATTGTATTTATAATTCTATCTTTCTTGATGTATAGTATATACAATCTTGTTCCCAATAACAGAGCATATACCGACGCGAAAGCAGAAATAAACACACCCGCATACAAGAATCTGCCGAAAGAGGAAAGAGACGCGGCATTCGAGAAATTGTATAGCGAATATAAAGTTAAATACGGCACAGATACGGACTCGACGGTGGTAAGATATTTGCGCTGGGTCGGAGTGTATCCTTATTCAAACGGCAAATTAAACGGTCTTTTGCAAGGTAATTTCGGGTATTCGTATAATCTGAAAGACGAAGTTGTCGAAGTCGTAAAAGAACCTATGAAGTATACGATTTTCATAAATATTTTCGCAACGATATTGGGTCTCGGCATAACGATTCCGTTGGGAATAAAGTGTGCCGTTAAAAAGGGCGGATTGTTCGATAACGGAATGCAGGTTCTGAGTATTATCGGTTATTCGCTCCCGACGTTTTTGATAAGTATAATTTTTGTCTGGTTGTTTGCCTGGGTTTTACCGATTTTTCCGTCAAGCGGAATGGGAACTCCCGGCGCCAATCTGACAGGAATGGCAGATTTTTTGGATAAGCTGAAATATATAATTCTTCCGCTTATCGTAATGACGTTTTGTTCGCTCGGCGGTATGACGCGTTACGTTCGTTCCGCAATGATCGAAGCGCTTTCTATGGATTGCATAAGAACGGCGAGAGCGAAAGGCTTGAAGGAGAAGACGGTTATTTACAGC
>JAJWOJ010000246.1 GCA_021635425.1 Clostridiales bacterium
CTATATGGGAGAGGGTGCGGCGGCGACGTTCGGCAAAGTCTGGTGGATGATAATCCTGTTCAATATAATAAAGGGCGTTTCAAACTCCGTTATAACGATATTACTTTACAAAAGGCTCAGAAATTTACTTAACAAATTTTTATAAATAGTGTATAATTTCCGTATGGAAATTATAACGAAATCGCAAAGCGAAACGATTGAATTCGCAAAAAAATACGGGCAGAGTTTAAAAAGCGGCGACGTCGTTTTGTTAAACGGAGAAATGGGCGCGGGCAAAACCGTTTTTACGAAAGGAATAGCGCTTGCTCTCGGCATAACTTCGGAAATCACAAGCCCTACATACGCCTATCTTAACGATTACGACGGAAAGCTTTATCATTACGATTGTTATCGTCTGTCCTCGGGCGAGGACGCGGAAGATCTGGGGCTTACCGAATATTTTTACGCACACGGCATCTGCGTTATCGAGTGGAGCGAAAACATCCGCGATGTCCTTCCCGATAACTGCAAAACGGTAACTATAGAAAAAATCGACGAAAACACACGTAAAATCACTTATTGACGAGGTTAATATGAACTATCTTGCAATCGATACGAGCAGAAGCAGCCTGGCGGTCGCCATCGGCGGAAAGAAAAGCGCGGTGAGCTTTCTGCCCGACTGCGCGCTCAATCATTCCGTCGTTCTGATGGACGAAATCGAAAAATGTCTTGCTTTGGCGGGGATTGATAAAACCGAAATAGACGTGTTCGCGTGTTGCGTGGGCGCGGGTTCGTTTACGGGGATAAGAATAGGCGTCGCAACGGTTAAAGCCCTCGCTTACGCTTTGCAAAAAAAAGTTCTCGGCGTAACCTCTTTCGACGTATTGGCGTATAATATATCAGACGGGCGCAAAAAGCTCGCCGTAATAGACGCTCGTCACGACAATTTCTACGTTTCGGGGTTCGACGAAAATATGAACGTATGCTTTTTGCCGTCGTTTATCACCCTTTCCGAACTTAAAGAATTGTCGGGCGAATACGAAATAATTTCGGACTGCGAAATCGATGGCGTGCCGCATATCGTCGCGGACGTTAAAGACGGATTTATTAAAGCCGTCGAGGCGAAACTCGGTTCTGCGTCGGAGAACGTCGAAACGCTTGTTCCTCTTTACGTCAAAAAAAGTCAGGCGGAAGAAGAATCGTGAGAGAGGTTACTTATCGCGAATGGGAAAAGGGCGATTGCGTATTTGTTGCAGAGCTTGAAAAACATTGTTTCGACGACCCGTGGAGTTTAAGTATGGTCGAGGGTTCGTTTTCAGACGACGCTTTTTTCGGCTACGTAGCGGTTTCGGGGAAAGAGGTGATCGGATATGTCGGGATGTCATGCGTGTTTGAAACGGCAGACGTTCTTCTTATCGCCGTTCGCGAGGATTATCGGAAGTGCGGCATTGCAACCGAACTTCTGAAAATCGCTTTCGGAAAAACAAGGTTGCTCGGCGGCGAAAGGGTTATGCTCGAAGTCGATACGAAAAACGTCGCCGCGTGCAGGTGTTACGAAAAACTCAGGTTTAACCGCATTGCCGAGAGGAAGAACTATTACGGTGAAGGTAAAGACGCTTATATAATGGAGAAAGTGTTATTAAACGACTTATAGGCGGACTTCCCGCTATCGATGAAGGGCGGGGAGAGCCGATTTTGTTTCTTCACGGATACCTTTCCCGAAAGGAAAGCTTTTTAAAACAGATTGCGTTTTTTTCGAAATTCTTTCGCGTCATCGCCGTCGATATGACGGGGTTCGGAGAGGCGCGCGAAATGCCTTATCCTTATTCGGTGGACGATTACGTTTCGGAAATATCCGCGGTTTTAGACGAACTCGGAGCCGATAAGTGCAATATCGTCGCGCATTCGTTCGGGGCGCGGGTCGGAATAAAACTCGCCGCAAAGGATAAAAGAATAAACAGAATAATTTTTACGGGCGCTGCAGGCTTAAAGCCTAAAAGAGGAGTAAAATACCTCTTTAAACGGGCGTCTTTTTTAATGCTCAAAAAGCTTGTCCCGAGAGAAAAACTGAAAAAGTTTTATTCTGCCGATTATCTTGCGTTACATGGCGTAATGCGCGGGAGTTTTAAGCTGATAATATCCGAAAACTTAGACGAAACGGCAAAAAAACTCACCAATAAAACGCTTATTCTGAGCGGAAAGAACGATAAAGAAACGCCGCCCGAGTCGCAGAAAAAGCTGAATTCGTACATCAAAGGGTCGGAACTTATCTTTATAAAAGGCGGACATTTTTGTTTCGTGGAAAATTCCGCCGCTTTCAATTTTAAAGCGTTTGCCTTTTTGACGGAAGGAGGGAATCGAAGGGTGTAAAATGACGATTTATTATCTTCTGTTCGCCGCTTCGACGGCTATATCTTACATTTTTTTCGGACGGAAATTCTTTGCGGTTTTTCAGCAATGCGGTTATAAACCGAAGTGTTTTTTTGCCGCGCTTTCTAACGAGTGTAAAACGGAAACCGAACGTTTATCGACTTATAGCCTCACTTTCTTTATGTATTTGCTTGTTTTTTCGGTCGCGTTTCCGCTGTCGCAAACACTTTACGTAATCGTATTGTTTTTGGCGAGCCTTCTTTTTTCTTTGGCTGTGTTTTTAAAATTCCGCCCCGTAAAGAGAGTGAAGTTCACCCGGAGATTTGTCCGCATGGCGATCGCTTCCTGCGTGCTTGTCGTCTTCGCGGCGGTTGGTTCTCTTAAAGTTGCGCTTCTGATTTTCGGTTTGAAACTTCCCGTGTGTCTCGTTATCCCGGGAGTTCTGTTTTTGATTACGCTTGGCGAACCCGTCGTTATATGTCTCGGATATTACGTTCTGCTTCCTTATGATTTTATCGCGTTTAAACTATCGATAAGAAAATGTAAAAAAAAGCTTGAAAAATATCCCGACCTCATCAGAATAGGTATAACGGGCAGTTACGGAAAGACTACGGTAAAAAACATTCTTTCGGAAATGTTGTCGGCAAAATACAAAGTAGTTAAAACTCCGCTGTCATACAATACGCCCTTGGGGATATGTATCGCGGCAAAAAACATAACTAGAGAAACGGAAATTTTCATTGCGGAAATGGGCGCGAGAAAGCGGGGCGATATAAAAGAACTTTGCGATATCGTCAAGCCCGACGTTGGCGTGATAACGGGTATTTGCGGACAGCACCTTGAAACTTTTAAAACCCTCGAAAACGTAAAAAAGGCTAAAAACGAACTTATAGAGGCACTTCCGCCCGACGGTTACGCGTTTTTCAGCAGCGACGGCGAAGGCTCCCGCGAGCTTTACGAGAAAAGTGCGAAGAGAAAATTCATCGCGGGAAGAAAAGAGGGGCTTGTTCACGGCGTTAGTTATTCCGACGATGCGGACGGGGCGATTATCGAACTTTCTCTTGACAAAGCGACGTATGAAACGAGAACGTTTTTAAGGGGCGAGCATAACCTCGGAAATATTTGCCTTGCCGCGGCTGTTGCTTTGAAACTCGGCGTTCCGCCCGAAAAAATCATTCTCGCGATAACGAGGCTCAAGCCCGAAAAGCACAGGCTGGAAGTTTTCGCGGCTAACGGGATTACGATAATAGACGACAGTTACAATGCAAACGTCGAAAGCGTTAAAGCCGCGGCGAAAGTGTTGAAAAGTTTCGGCGGGAAGAAATTCGTCGTAACACCGGGTATCGTCGAGGGGGGGGAAAGTTCGTCGGAGATAAATAAAATCGTCGGGCGGGTTTTATCGGGGGCGGCGG
>JAJWOJ010000247.1 GCA_021635425.1 Clostridiales bacterium
CGCTTTTTCTTTGTCAATCATAACAGAAAGAACGAATGCTCAAATACATTCGTCCCCAAAACGGATATATATTTAGTATAAATTGTTGTAAACTTGCAATGAAAACATCTACAAGTTTAGTTAATTGTGCATTTCAGCAAATACATACTATTTGTAATCTTTGTTTTTGAGCGACGTACCGACAAACGGTATCGTTGCAAATTCCCGAGGGTTACTACGTATAACGTAATCGATATAATTAGCCACCATCAATGCGTAAGCATAGTACCCCATCGGGTTCGGATGGAAGCCCAGCCCGAACGACTTACGCATTTCGGCATCGTATACGGGCGCATGCGCAGTCATATCCAGCAAGTATGTAAAGTCAAACATATCGCACAATTTGGCAAGTTCGCTTGCGATATAACGAATATCTTTATCGCAGGCTTCACCGCGAAGTTGCGGAGTAACGACAAAAATACGCGCATTTGGCTCGATCGTTTTAAGTTTGCAAACGATTTTGCCCATATTGCCGAAAAACGTATCGGCGTTATCCTGCGGACATTCTGCGTTAACGTCCTTGACGCTTCCCAACGGATGTCCGCAGACAAACGAATCGTTGTTGCCCAGCGCAATGATATACGCTTGATTCCATTGCCAAAATCCGTTTGCATCCGCCCAACTTTGCATATACTCGCGCGCGGTCATTCCGCCGCGAGAATAATTGTTGTACTTCGTCCCCGTAATGCGCTCCAAAACAGCGGGCCACGAATACTCGTACATATCGGTATAAACTATGCTGCCGTTTTCGTCGTGGCTTTCGAACTCACCCGACGCCAAAGAATCCCCTATCACTCCTATTTGTTTGAATATGCCTGCAAAACCGCATGTTTCCTTGATAATATCCAACGGCTGTTCGTTTGCGCCGAGTTCAAACCATTTGTTATCCATTTTTATTCACCCTCCTGTGTTTCCTCTTTAATTTTTTTAGGCTTATCCCATTCCGTACCCGTTACCTTTTTAAGATCCAGTCCGCGAGTTTCGCCGACAAACAGCCACATTATTACGATTGCGCCCACAAGCCCCGGCACAGTCAAACCCAAGTACATATAGCCAAACATCTTTTCGGGAATGACAGGAAGCAGTATCATAGAGATAACCGTTGCAAGTCCACCCATAACTCCGTTAAGCAACGTGTTGATTACAGTTACGGACGAACGCAAGTTTGTAGGAGAAGACTCGGAGAACATTATTCCGCCGATAGTATCGCCCGCGCCCCAGTAACTGCCCATAAATCCGCCGATTGCAAAGCCTGTCAAATACGGAGTCCACTTGAACATACCGCTTAAAATAAACAGCAAATAGCACGCCAACGCTGAACAAGACATCGCAATTATAGTTATTTTGCGCCCGAATTTGTCCGACACAAAACCCGATATCAACGTAAACAGCGCGTTGCCTACGGGATACAAGAATAGAGCAAGAGTTATTTCTTCTTCCGTCATCAAAGCAGACTTTGCCATAACCGTACTGTACGTTGCCGTACCTAACGAAGCAAGATAGAAACAACAGCAGGCAATGATCAAAAAGCGTAATTGCCTGTGTCTGAATGCGAATTTTACAGCGGTCAGAATTCCGCCTTGAGCGTTTTGCTCGCACTCTTCCTTACTGCGTTGTTTGCGTTCTTCGATGGGAGTTTTTAAGTACTCTATTCTTTTTGTTAAAAACGCGTTTGTTTCCTTTGCAAAAAGCAAAGCGAATAACGCCATTACAAAACCGATAATTGCCGGAACTAAATATACAACGTGCCAACGCTCGCTTACATTTTGCATAAGCGTAGCCCTAAGCAACGGAACAAGCAACGTACCCAGTATCGCCACCGCTTTTACGATTGCGTAGTTACGGGCGCGGGACTTTTCGTCGGAGCATTCCAGTATGTACACACATTGCATATCGTGCGACACCATAAAACTCATCAACGTGCCTCCTATCATGTAAACGTATATATCCTTAGATAAATACACAAGGAACAGCCCTAACCCCATACATAACGTGTTAATAACCAAAAACGGCTTACGCCCGAATTTGTCCGCAAGGGGACGGTAGAAAATAATAAGCACCGTTACCGGATAGGAAATAAAACCTATGGCGGAAAAGAGCGATAATCCCGCGCCGTATTCCATACCCATATTTTTTACGAAGAATTCCGTAACAATATTCGCCTGAAACTGAATGGATATAGTAGATGCCATTTCGTCCGTTATGTAGATGAGCGACAAAATCATAAACAAGTAAATCATATAAAACTTGTTGCGTCTTGCGCCCAACTGCTTTTCGCGGCGGATAAGTTCTTTGGCTTCGCGCGCCTGTAATCGTTCAACATTTTTTGCCATTTTGAGTTTTCTCCTTTTGAAAATTGTATACAAGAAAATTCTTGGTCATCTCGTCGGTAATGCCGTAGCGCTCCGCCAAATTGTGTATGGCTTGCAAAAAATCCGCACCGGAGCAACCCTTGGACAACAGGTTTTCTTTTTCGATAAGTTTATTCCAAAAAACATTCAAAACTATTTCGTCGGTGGCAAGAGAAACAACCGAATGATTGCGCGTATGCACGTAAACATTGCGATCGCCCTCTTCGCCGACTAAGCACTCTCCGCCGTCGATTATGATTGTTGTTCTGCGGTAGGGAAACAGAGTTGAAACGTCGTTGATATTGTACGAATACACCGTTGCGCCGGCGACCGAAATACTTTCGAAGGTAAAAATATACACCTTTACTCCACGGGATATTGCGTTTTCGATATTACTACGCAGCACCTCGAACGACTCCTGCCAAATGGACAGCGAAATTTCCGCTTGCGCGCTGTCGATAAGTTCCTTTGCCTTGGCAACGTATTTTTCTTCGCCCACTATATTCATTACATAATCGACGTCGACATTTTCCGTTGCGAGTTGTTGAAGTTCGCGTTCGGCGCAGGCAATATTCTTTTCGTTTTCTTCCTTAATGCTGCGGATAAGATCTTGATACTCGATAGGCTTGTAAAAATTAGGTTCTCCGTCTATACGGATGACCGCGCCTTTTGCAATCAAACGATTGATGACTTCATAAACCAACGAACGCGCAACGCCGGACAATTTGGCGATTTCGTAGCCGTTTAGCACTTTGTGTTTTATCAACGTGCCGTATACTTTTGCCTCGTTAGATGAAAAACCGAGTTTTTCCAAAAATTCAAAACTATTCATAGTAGTTATCCCCCACACCACTATTGTAATGCAAATCTTTCCGTTGTCAATTTCTTTTTAAAATATTTGATATTAAATTTGCTTTTTTTCGTCAATACAGACTATCGTCAAAGTACAGTTCGTTGTATAAATCGCCGTCTTTCCTATCGAAACGTTCTTGCTGCTCGGATGTAAAAGATACTTTTAACGTTTCTGGTTTACGCAACGTAAAATTGCCGATATCGCGTCTGCGCGTACGATTGATTATATGGGCAAATGTTATGAAGGCTTTCTACGTCTCCTATGGAATATATACATTCCTCTCTGTCCTTGTTATTTGTTACTATATGATTATCAGGCAATGCCTGTTGCAATGATTAATCGGGCTTTCCCCGATGCGTTGTGCCTTCAACCACCTCCTTTTATGGCATGAAAAAAGCACCTTAACCTGTTGTGGCTAAAGTGCTGTATACGTTTGTTATTAAATTGTTGTGAGTCAGATAAACTTGAAGTTAGCGATTTCTTTTTCCGGTATTCTCTGTCCCACGGATTTCCTC
>JAJWOJ010000248.1 GCA_021635425.1 Clostridiales bacterium
CTTATTTAGCAATATATTGCTAATATTTTTCATTATTATATCATCAAGATTTTGCTAAGTCAAGCATTTTAAGCAATATTCTGCTAAAATGTGGGCATGAACAGGCGAGGTAAGAAAATGTACGGAAAGGAAATTAGAAACGCAAGAATCGCTTTCGGAGCCTCGCAAACTCAGGTTTCAAAAGCCACGGGGCTGCCGCAAAATACGATAAGTTGGATTGAACTCGATAAAGGTATCCCCAACATCTGGCAATGCGTTCTGCTCGCCGATTATTACGGAATTACTCTCGAAGAACTCATCGGTCACGACAGAAATTCAAATTAACAAAACAAATAAAAAACAAGGGTTGCCGACAAAACGACAACCCTTTTAAATTCAGTAAAATCGGTAATTTTGTCAAGTTAAGACCGACAAAACCGAAAAAATCGACAATTATGTCAAGCCGCAACCGACAAAATTCCGAACAACCTCGGAAAACCCCGAAATCTGCCACACAATATCGATTTAACCCGACCGAAAATTATCTAAGACGTTCGACCTGAATTTTACGGTATATTTCGATAAAATTCTCTTTGTAGAAAAGATTTGTCCCGGGGGTCATTACGGAAGCCGTTCCCGCGGCAACCGCGCACCTTAAAACGTCTTCATAAGGCGCGTTCTGCTCTATCATCGAAGCCGCCGCCGCAACCATTCCGTCGCCCGCGCCGACCGTGCTGTTAACCGCAACCGTCGCGCTTTTGCAAAAATACGCCTTGTCGCCGTCGGTTAAAATCGCACCCTTTCGTCCGAGAGAAAGCATTACGTTTTCCGCGCCCGCCTCTATGAGCTTTTCGCAACCCGTAATCATCTCGTCAAACGAGTCGTAATGCTCGCCCGTCATTTCCTGCAGTTCGTCGAGATTGGGTTTTATGAGGTATGCGCCGCCGCGAAGCCCCGCAATCATCTTGTTTCCCGACGTGTCGAGAATGATTTTTGTTGTTTTAGGCACGGCGGACGAAAGTTTCAGATAATAATCGTCGCCGACGCCGCCCGGGAGCGAGCCGCTCATAACCGCTACGCTTGCAGACTTTGAAAGTTCGCCGACGAGCGAAACAAGTTCGGCTTGCTTCTCTTGCGAGACGTTTTCGCCTTTATCGTTTATCTCGGTCATCATGGCGCGTTTATCCACGATTTTATAGTTTGTCCGCGCCGAACCGTTATTCCACACAAAGGTGTTTTTTACGTTTTCGTCGTCTAAGGTATGGACGAACATCTTGCCGTTGTCGTTAAACATGAAACCCGTGGCAAAGCTGTCGCCGCCGAGCCTTGCGACGCCGATTGCGACGTTTAAAGCTTTGCCCGAGTATGTTATGATTTTGTTCTCTATCCTGTTAAGCCCGCCGAGCTTTAACGTGTCAAGCTCTATCGTGCAATCAACGCACGGATTGGGGCAAACCGATAATATCATTTTATTGCGTTATCTCCTTATATCGCTCCGCATATCCGCGGTCGCGCAGCTTACGCCTCTTTCTTTCTGTCCGCAACGACCTTCTCCTGGATATTCGGGGGAAGCTCTTCATAACGCTCGAACGATGTTATATAACTGCCTCTGCCCTGAGTCATGCTGCGGAGTTCGGTTGCGTATTTAAGAATTTCCGCCTGCGGAGCTTCCGCCGTGATTACGGCTTTTCCGTCAACCGAATCGGTTCCTAAAATACGGCCTCTGCGCTTATTCATATCGCCCATGATGTCGCCCATATAGTTGTCGGGAACGGTGATTTCCATTCTCATGACAGGCTCTAAAATTACGGGCGAAGCTTTTTTCATTCCGTCCTGATAAGCGAGTTTTGCCGCCGAAACGAACGCCACTTCCTTACTGTCTACGGGGTGGGAGCTTCCGTCGAAAAGGGTGCATTTGAGGTTTACCACGGGATAACCCGCCAGAACGCCCTCTTTTACCGCTTCGCGAAGCCCTTTATCTACCGCGGGGATAAACTGCTTAGGCACAACGCCGCCGACGACCGCGTCTACAAACTCGTATTCGCCGTCCGCCGCGCCCGGTTCGAAACGGACTTTACAATGTCCGTACTGTCCTGCGCCGCCCGACTGTTTTTTATGTTTTCCTTCGCCTTCGGCAGACTTTCTCACCGTTTCGCGATAAGCCACCTTAGGTTCGGACAATACCGCGTCCGCGCCGAATTTCGTTTTCAGTTTCTTGCAGATTACCGCAAGGTGCGTGTCGCCGACGCCTATAAGAAGCATTTCGCCCGTGTCGGGATTTTTTTCGACCTTAAACGACGGGTCTTCTTCCATAAGTCTGCGAAGCCCCGCAAAAACCTTGTCTTCGTCGCCCTTTTTAGCCGCGCCGACCGACATCGCGTATTCCGCCGCAGGCATTTCCACCGCGGGAAGGACTACTTTTTCGCCGTTATACAAAACGTCGCCCGTCTGTACGTCGTTGAGCTTGGCAAACGCGCCGATATCACCCGCGGGCATCTCGTCCGCAGGCATCTGTTTTTTGCCCATTACGTGATAAAGCGCGCTGATTTTCTCCGCCGCGCCCGTTCTCGAATCGGTGAGAGAATCGCCCGGTTTAATCGTTCCGCGAAGCACTCTGAAAATATTCATTTTGCCCACGAACGGGTCTACAATGGTTTTAAACACGCGCACGAGCGGTTTTCCGTTCGGATCGGCTTTAATCTCGACCTTTTTGCCGTCGACTTCGCCTACGAAAGGCACTCTGTCCTGAGGACTTACGAACGTGGAAACCATTTTATCCATAAGGTTGAATATACCCTGATTTTTGAGCGCGCTTCCGCCTAAAACGGTAATCGTCGTGCAGGCTTTAACGCCGAGTTTAACGCCGCGCTCTATCTCTTCGCCCGAAAGGTCGCCCTCTGCGAAGAATTTATCAAGAAGTTCCTCGTCGTTTTCCGCCGCCGCTTCGCAAAGATCCTGCCGCGCCTCTTTATATGCTTCGACGAGATTTTCGGGGATGGGGTGTTCGTTTCTCTCCCAATCGCGCAAAACGCCGTAAGCAACCTTGACGAAGCCTTTCATCTTCTCGTCGACCATGTTCGGAATTATCATCGGAGCGATTTTGTTTCCGTATTTTTCCTTTATCGCGGCAACGGTTTTAATAAAGTTCGCGTTGTCTTTGTCGAGTCCGTTTATAAAGAGTAACGACGGAATTCTGTGCGCTAAGCAATATTCGATAGCTTTTTCGGTACCGACGGTGAGCGTTCCGCTCGCGCCCGTAACGATAACCGCGTTGTCAACCGCCGAAAGAGCCTGGTTAGATTCCCCTTCGAAATCGAAAAACCCGGGAACGTCAACGAGATTGAACGCAACGTGTCTGCCCTTTCTGTCGGTGTATTCGCACCTCGAAACGGACAGGCTTATAGACGTTTTTCTCGCGATTTCTTCCTGATCGAAATCGCTTACCGTGTTGCCGTCGTCAACTCTGCCCTGACGATCTATCGCGCCCGCGTTGAATAAAATCGCCTCGACGAGAGTTGTTTTACCCTCGCCGCTGTGACCGATTACCGCAATGTTTCTGATTGTTCCTTCCATAATAATTTTTCCTTCCTTTATCACCTGAGTTGCCCGACAAACTCCCCCGCCCCTTAATTTTCCGTTTCATTTTACTCGCGGATTTACGGTTTCGCGGATTTACGCAAAATCATGCCGTTTATAATCCATTTATAATAATGAAAAGAAACTTTAAATTTCGTGCGCGGCTGTCTGCCGAACTCTTATACAT
>JAJWOJ010000249.1 GCA_021635425.1 Clostridiales bacterium
GCCGTGAACGGACGCAGAGAGAATTTTTTTATTTTTTTTTTATTTTTTGCAACAAAAACGGGAATTAAATTGTATAATATATGTAATCACAGTTTATATGCCGTACAAGCGGACAAAAAGAGTTGTCCTGCGGCATAATTTCAGGAGAAAATGAAGCGTGCGGAGATAAATTCCGTTCTGACGAAAATCGCCGAGGGTGACGAAAGGGCTTTTGAAAGGCTTTTTGAAGAAACCAAAGGCGGTGTGTATTCCTTTGTCTATTCGTATATGAAAAACAGAGAGGACTCGGAAGACGTCGTTCAGACGGTATACTTAAAGATAAAACAGAATATAGATAAATTCGAATCGTCCGGGAGCGGACTTGCCTGGATATTGCAGATAGCAAAAAACGCTGCGATAACGGAGCTGAGGAGAAGGAAAATCTACGATAATTACGTGGAATTATCCAACGTGGCCGACAAGGTGACAACCGAACCCGAAGACGAGGGCGAGGTCACAGCAGTAATGCGCAGGTGCCTTACCGACGAGGAGCAGAGAATAATTCTTCTGCACGTTATATGGGGCTATAAGCACCGCGAGATAGCGGAGCTTTTAGATATGCCTACGGGGAGCGTTACTTCGAAATACAAGCGAGCCGTAGACAAAATAAAAACAAATTTAAAGAAGGAGGCGTAAAAAATGAATTCGTGGAAAAAATTATTAAAGAGCGAAACGGAAAATTCGGTTAAAAACTTAACGATGTCGGAAGAAGTTAAAAACGCTTCCTTAAAGACGCGCGAAAAAACTGAATTTGCCGAAAAGCCTAAAAGGGGATTTTTATCGGGCTTTACGTTCACGCGCAGAATGGCGGCGTTTTTAACGATAATCGTCGCTTTGTGCGTTGCCGTAATTCCGAGCGCGATTGCGATAAGCAATTACGCGAGCGTAAACGCGCAGAGCGAAGTCCTTCTCGAAGTCAACCCGAGCGCGCTTTTCATAACCGATAAAAAGGGTAAAATAACGGACGTTAAATCGATGAATTCGGACGCCGACGTCATTCTTTGCGACGACGAAGCGGTTAATTCCATTCGCGGCTCGTCTTTAAGCGAGGGAACGCGGATTTTTATAGACCGCGCGGCTCGGCTCGGATATATCGACTTCGATAACGGCAAAAACACCGTTAAGCTCACCTCGGATAAACCGCAGAGTTTTATAGAGGAAAGCGTTGAAACGTTAAGAAATTATTTTTGCGAAAAGGGCATTTATTCGGTGGTTTTAAGCAAAAACGCGACCGTAAGCGAGCTTGCGGATAAACTCGGCGTTTCCGCTTCTTCGAAAGGCGCGCTTCATAAAAAAGCAGGCAATCTCGAAACCTTATACGGCGAGAGAACGAACGACATAGAAAAAGCGCACAAAGAAAACGTTCTGACGGCTCTTTACGAAATAGTTACGGAGCGGGTAGCGGACATTTTAAACGGCGCGGAGCTTATTATAAGAATGAAACTCGTCAATCTCGAGATAAAAACGCATATTTTAAATCTCGGGAAAGATTATTGGGATATAAAAGACGAAGACGTAAGCAATCTTGCAATTCTCTCTTCTTATAAAGAACGAATGGAAGAGCTTATCGACGAGTATGCCGCGCTCACCGGCGGAAAGTGTCTTATGAAAACCCGAAGAGAACTCGAAACCGCCGAGAAAGACTATCTCGCGCTTATCGGAACCGATATAGAAGGTGACGAAGAACTTATCAGAACGGGACTTCAAGAATATTTTGATAGCCTGACTTTCGAAAAATTTTATTCGGACGACGATAAGCTCGTATCCGTTCTCAAGAACACCGATCTCGATACGTTCGGTTACGATAATCTGACGAAAACGCCTAAAACGGTTAAAGAGTATGTAAGAGAACTTAAAAAAGTGCTTGGCGGGCAAGCCGAATCCCGCGAAAAGGACAACAAAGCTTTATATGAAGCGGAAAGAAAACCGATTACGTCCGAAGAATATCGTTCGTATATCGAAAGCTTGCAGAAGATATCTTAAAGCCCGTTTGCAAATAAAGTTCAAAAAAAATAAAAAATTTTTTAAAACTTGCAACAAAACGCCTGTCGCTGGCGTTTAATAAGCGAAAGAACCGAAAGCGAAAGGCTTTCGAAAGGAGACAAAAAATCATGAAAAAGAAAATCTTATCTGCAATTATCGCCGGCGTGCTTACGCTCGGTTGTGTGGCTCCTCTTGCCGCATGCGGCAAAAACGACGATAAAAGCGCATATGTAAGCGTGGATATCAACCCCTCTGTAGAACTTATCGTCGGAAGCGACGGAAAAGTTACGGGCGTTCGCGGAACCAACGAAGACGGACTCGTTCTTTTGTATAACGAGAGCGGTATCGAGGGCGAAACGGTTAAAAACGCCGTCGCAAAGATTGTAAATCTCGCGGTGGAGCAGGGATATCTCAACGAGGACAACAAAGTGGTCAACACCACGGTTGCCGCGACTACCGATAAAAAGACCGAAAAACTCGAAAAAGAAGTAGATAAAGTTATAACCGCAACCGCGGACAAGAGCGGACTTAAGGTTAAAATAGATACGGACGGAGCATATTCCGTTCAGAGAAGATTCGAAGAGTTCAAAAAGGCTCATCCCGACAGCAAAGTCGTTCAGGCTCTCACTCTCCCGAGATTCAGACTCGCGCTCAGCGTAAGCGAAACGGGCGCCGTATCTTTGGAAACGGCGGTGGAAATGGATAACGAAGAACTTATCGCCGTTCTGAAAGAATACGACGAGAAGATAGAGCAGTTCGCAACCGACGCTTACATTTTGGCGAAAAGACAGGCGGAAGCCGCATACGACAAAGCGGTTACTCTGTATACTTACAGCGAATATTCGCAGTTTTACGTAAAAAATCTTACCGCTCATCATAAAACGGCATACCTTGGCGGAATGTATCAGACTTACGCTTCCGCAGCCCTTATGATGGATTCGGTCAAGAAGGTTGTAGAGTATGCTAATCGCGCCGCAAATTATCCGCTCACCGAAGAGCAGATCGCGGCGGTAGTCAAAGCTTTACAGCTTGAAAACGCAGATCCTATCAAGGACAAAGACGGTAACGTTACGATAAAGAGCATCGAAGCTTATGCCGATAAAGAATTCAAAAATTCCGAAGTCAATGCGGAATTGCAGGCTAAAAAGCAGGCTCTCACCGAAGCTTTGAATAAAACCGAAGCCGAAATCAAAGAGAAGATAAACGCTTTCTGCGTCGAATATAAAGAGCAGATCGAAGCTATAGTAAACCTTGCGCAAAGTTCTTATAACGCGCTCGTCGCATTTCTTCCCGCAGACGTCAAGGCGTCGATAAAGGAAACGCTCGACGAAACGAAAGAAACCATCGAAGCTATCAAGAAATGGGCGGAAGACGAAAAATCGTACTTCACCGATATCGACACGTTCACCGCTCGTCTCGAATCTCAGGCGGATAAATACCTCGGTAAGATAAAGGAAGACCTTTCCGAAGAAGAATGGAACACCGTTCAGAAGAGTATCGAAGCTGATATCGCAAACGCGAAGGTTGCAAAGGATAATTACAACGACGCGCTTGCAAAAGCCGAAGCCGAAGCCAAAAAGTATCTCGACTCGTTAAAGGGTAAAAGAAAACAGGAACAAGCGGCTTAATCGCATACAAGTTATGTCATCGGTCGGGTTTAATCGCAAGCTTCAGGAAAAACCGCATAAGCTTGCGTCATACCGCCGGTTTCATATATAA
>JAJWOJ010000250.1 GCA_021635425.1 Clostridiales bacterium
ACATTAAAACGCTTGACGAAAACATTCTTAAAGCGTATAATCGTCGTCGTTACGTTACTTGAAAGGAGTTCACACAAAATGAAAAAATTATTAGCGGTACTTATTGCGGCGATTGCCGCGACGATCGGTTGTTTCTCTCTTACGGGATGTAAGAAGGAAGAAAACACCCTTATAGTTTATACCGAAGCGGGTTTTGCTCCGTTTGAATTTAAGGAAAAGGGTAAAAGGGACGTTATCGGTGTCGATATCGAAATCGCGAAATACATCGCGAATAAATACGGCTATAAATTAAAAATCGTAGACGGTAACTTCGATACCATTATTGCGGGCATTAAAGAAGACAATGCTCTCGGCATAGCGGGTATTTCATGGACGGCTTCGAGGGCTGAAAACGTCGAATTTTCTAAATTTTATTTCGGCGGAACGTTCCAGACCGTTATATATATGAAAAGTTCGAATCCCGCATTGAACGAAGACGGTGTTTTCTTGAAGTCGAACTTTAACGGTAAAGACGTTGTATATCAAAGCGGAACGACCGGTAACTCTCTCGTAAACGAAAATAAAACCGCTTGGGGCGTAAAAACCGTAAAAGGTTTTGCCGAATATGCGCTTGCGCTCGAATATCTGAAGACTTCGCCTTCTACGTATCTCGTTCTTGATTCTTACGTTGCCGCTCAATTCTGCGCTCAGAATAACGATATCGCATACGCGACGATAGAAGACGTCGCGGCGGAATCTTACGGAATCGTGGCAAAGAAGGGTAATTCCAAACTCATCGAAAAGGTAAACGACTGTATAGACGAACTCTTGCAGGAAGATGAAAACGGAAAGACACAGATAGACAAGTGGTACGATAAATTCAGCGTTATCGAACCCGAAGAATAACAATTTTTGCAATCGTGAGCCGTAAAGGCTCTCTTTTGCGTATTAAGGAAAAGATTATGGCTAAACTTTGGGCGGATTTTTACGATTGTTTTATAGACGCCAAAACTTACCTTTTGTATCTGGAAGGGCTCAGAAATACGGTATTTATCGCATTGATAGCGTGCGCTATCGGCTTTGTGATAGGTGTCGTCGTTACGGCGGTGCGAATTGCTCCTAAAACGAATCTATTCGTGCGCGTAGCCGATGCTGTGGCGAGGGTATACGTTACCGTTATACGCGGAACGCCCGTCGTATTACAGTTGTTTATCGGTTATTTCGTTATTTTTGCGACGATGAAATTTTCGGGACTGCTTGGGATATCGAATACGGACGGAATACCTGTTGCGGGGCTTGTGTTCGGTATAAATTCGGGGGCGTATATGTCCGAGATATTGCGTGGCGGAATAAACTCGGTCGATTACGGTCAAACGGAAGCGGGAAGAAGTCTCGGCTTGTCCTGGTCAAAAACGTTTGTGAAAATTGTTTTACCGCAGGCTTTCAAGAGTACGATACCTACAATTTTCAACGAATTTATTACATTACTTAAAGAAACTTCGGTTGCGGGTTACGTCGGAATTTACGAGCTTACAAAGGTAAGGGAGGATATAACGACGGCGAATATGCAATTATATATGCCGCTATTTATAATAGCCGCAATGTACCTTATTCTCGTACTATTATTGCAACAATTACAAAAACTTATCGAAAGGAGATTGACGAAAGGTGATAAACAACGATACTGACGTTTTGATTGACATACGCAATCTTTATAAGTATTTCGGTAAGTTACAAGTATTGAAAAGCGTATCATTGCAGATAAAAAAGGGTGAAAAAATCGCGATAATCGGACCGTCGGGCGGCGGCAAATCTACGTGTTTGCGGTGTATGAATCTGCTCGAAACTCCGACTTACGGCGAAATCTGGTTCGAGGGTAAACTCCTGACCCCCGTCGACCCGTATTTGCATTTCGATATGATCCGTAAGTCTAAAACTTACCGCAAATTGACGGAAAACGGCAAGAGCGACGAAGAAGCGATAAAAGATATCAAGGTAAACGATTTGCTTAAAAAACGCGAAGGCGCGGAGTTCGATAAAGCGGTTAAATCGTTCTATAAAGAGCATTTTCAGGATATCAACGTAACCCGCAGAAAAATGGGAATGGTGTTTCAGCATTTCAATCTGTTCAATAATCTGACGGTTATGGGCAATATGATTCTTGCTCCCACGCAACTGAAAATAAAGAGCAAAGAAGAAGCCGAAGAAAAAGCGCATGAATTGTTGAAAAGGATAGGTCTTGACGATAAAGCGAACGAATATCCGTCAACGCTTTCGGGCGGGCAGAAACAGCGTATAGCGATCGTCCGCGCGTTAATGATGGAACCCGACGTAATGCTTTTCGACGAGCCGACTTCCGCGCTCGACCCCGAAATGGTCGCCGAAGTTTTAGAACTCATGAAAGAACTTGCCGACGACGGAATGACTATGGTCGTCGTAACTCACGAAATAGGTTTTGCGAAAGAAGTCGCTTCTAAAGTCGTGTTTATGGCGGACGGAGTGATAAAGGAAGAAGCCGACCCCGAAACGTTCTTTACTTCGCCCAAAGACGAAAGATTAAAAGAGTTTTTATCCAAAGTTTTATGATTTTACGATATTAAAAAGGCTGCGGCGGGAATTAAAATTCCCGCCGCAGCCTTTATCGTATTTATTTTTTAAGCCCTAAAATCTCGTCGGAAGAAACGTCTAAAATCTCGCAGAGATTTGCGAAAGTGTCTATCGCGGGGAATTTATCGAGCCGAACGTACTTACTCACCGTAGACGGGTTTATACCTAATTTTTCGGCAATCTCTTTTTGCGTTAAATTGCTCGATTTTATCTCTTCCCTTAATCGCGCTTGTATGTCTTTCAAGTTTATCATATGAATTATTATAGCACCGAATGCCGTTTTTACTTGACAAAAGGCACACTGTGCCATTATAATATGGGTAGTAAACAAAACGATATTCAAATAGTTTACAGACGGCGTTAAGGCGAATGCCGAGATGTCAACATATACCTTCAAAAATGAACACTGTTTTCGGCAGTGTTCATTTTTCAACGTTCGCCCGTATTATGTATTGACGGAGCGCTTGCGTTTGCGTAAAATTAAGGGCGGTATGGAAAAGGTAGAAACTATAGAAAAAGTCGAAACGACGAAGGCGGTCGTTTCCGATAAAGAGAAAACGAAAATAAGTTTTGCCGAATACGTCTTTATTTATATGCTCGGCGGACTTGTAGGCAGTATTCACGAAATGCTCCTTAACCTTGTAAAAGGCAAGGGTTTTACGTTCTGCAACGGAAGCATAATAACTCCGTTCAACTTCGTTTACGGCGCGGGCGCGGTATTTATAATAATGCTTTTACATAACCGCCGTAAAATATACGAAGTGTATATTCTCGGCGCGCTCGGCGGCGGTTTTATCGAATACGTATTGTCGTTTTTAGCCGAAAAGATACTCGGCGCGGCGTTCTGGGATTATTCTGAATTGCCGCTTAACATAAACGGCAGAACGACTATCCCTATAATGCTTTTCTGGGGGTTGTTGTGCGTGGCGGTGGTGTTCGGAATATATCGCCCGCTCGATAAACTGCTCAAAAAAATTCCGCCGAAAACGGCTTTGATAATAGCGATAATAATGACGGTTATAATCGTATTCGATTTGTCGCTCGTAATGCTTGCCGTATTCCGCTACGGCAGACGTGCGGCGGGCGTCGAAGCGATGACCTTAATCGGCAGATTTGCCGACGGGGTTTTCAACGATTCGTTTATGGCGTTGAGA
>JAJWOJ010000251.1 GCA_021635425.1 Clostridiales bacterium
AGAGATAATCGACTTATAGGGAGATATGTTTGATTTATTGGTTAAAAATGAGACCGAAGCAAATCGGGAGATTTGCCGCGGTCTCATCGCGTAGTTTACAATTAAAATTCGGTGTTGTTTTTAACTCTTTATAGACTTAAAATCGTAGCCGGCGGATTCTATGGCGGATTTTATCGCAGATTCGTCTATAGTTCCGCCGTAAATGTAGGCGCAGTTATTTTTAAGATCGACTTCCGCGTCGAGATTAAGACCTTTAAGCGCGGTTTCGACGTGCTTTTTGCAATGTTCGCACATCATTCCGTCGATATATACGGTTGCTTTGATTTCTTTCATTTTCTGTTCTCCTTTCGATTCGATTTTTACTTCGGATATTCTATTTTCTTCGACTTTAACAGGCTTTTCGGGCGCAATGCCAGGCAATTCCTTAACGCCCGCGTCACTGTTTTCGCCTTTAAATTTAACCAATCTGAGCCTTAACGCGTTGCAGACTACGCAAACGCTCGATAAGCTCATCGCGAGAGACGCGAACATCGGGTTCATAAGAACGTTGAACGGCTTATAAAGTACGCCGCAGGCTATCGGGATAAGAATTACATTATAGAAAAACGCCCAGAAGAGATTTTCCTTAATATTCGTCATTACCTTTGATCCGATTTTAAGGCATTTGACCACGTCGCCCAAATCGCTCTTTATAAGCACGGCGTCCGCGCTGTCTATCGCGATATCCGTTCCCGCGCCGATCGCCACGCCTACGTCCGCCGCCGAAAGAGCGGGCGCGTCGTTCACGCCGTCGCCTACCATCATAACTTTTTTGCCCAGGCTCTGAAGGTTCGTCACCGCCTCATATTTAGTGTCGGGCAGAACTTCCGCCTCGAAATCGATTCCGAGTTCGTCCGCAACGGCTTTTGCCGCCGAAGCATTGTCGCCCGTGAGCATTACAACTTGTTTACCCATGGCTTTAAGCTCGGCTATCGCAGCTCTGCTTGAAGGCTTAATTTCGTCTTTAATCGACATATAGCCCCACATTTGCGAGTTGATGACGAGATACAGAACGGTTGCTCCCGCCTCTTTTTCGGAGCGCGAAATAAGCTCGTTGTTCTTCTCCTCTCCGCACGCGGAAAGGGCGAAACGCAGGTTTCCTATAAATACTTTTTTACCGTTTATCGTTCCTTTTATACCCGCACCTTTGACGGCTTCGAAATCGTCTACGGTTAAAAAAGGTAGATTTTCCTTTTCGGCAAGCTCGATAATCGGCTTACCTAAAACGTGCGAACTCATCTTTTCAAGCGAAGCGGCAACGATAAGAAATTCTTCTCTGTTAACGCCGCCAGCAAGCTCAATGCCCGTAAGATGAGGCTTTCCGTATGTTATCGTACCCGTTTTATCTAAGACAACGGCGTTTATCGTTTCGAGTTTTTGCAAAGCTTCGCCGCTCTTGATGAGTATTCCGTACTCGGCGGCTTTACCCGTTCCCGCCATGAGCGCGGCGGGCGTTGCAAGCCCCAAAGCGCACGGACAGGAAACGACAAGCACGCTGACGGCGATATTTATCGCGAACGAAAAAGGTTTGCCGACAATGAGCCACACGGCAAGCGCGACGAGCGCGATACATATAACCACGGGAACGAAAATACCCGCAACCTTATCCGCAAGTTTTGCTATGGGGACTTTTGTGGAGTTTGCGTCCTCGACGAGTTTCACTATTTTATAAAGAGTCGTGTCCTCGCCGACGGAAACGGCTTCGGCTGTAGCGTAGCCGCCCGAAAAAACGGTACCCGTGACGAGTTTGTCTCCGATTTCCTTATACACGGGAATACTTTCGCCCGTTATCGCCGACTGATCCAGCCAGCCGCCGCCCGTTTTGACGATACAATCGCACGGAATACGGTCGCCGTCCTTCAGAACTACGGTGTCGCCCTCCTTAAGCTCGGCGATTTTTATTTCCTTTTCCTCTCCGTTTATAAGCACAACGGCGGTATCGGGAGCAAGCCCCAAAAGTTTTTCAACCGAACTCATCGTCTTGTTTTTAGACTTCTCTTCGAGGAATTTCCCTACGGTTATAAGCGTTAAAATCATCGCCGAACCCTCGAAATAAAGGTTATCCATGAATGACGTCATAAGTTCGTGATTGCCCGTGAAATGCCCTATCGCTATCATTATTATGGTATAAATTCCGTAAATGAACGAAGCGGAAGAACCCAACGCGACGAGGGAATCCATATTCGGCTTAAGCGTGAAAAGTTTTTTGAACCCGCTCGTAAAATAGGCGAAGTTGACTATGATAACGGCAAGCGTTATAACCGCCTGAACGATTGAAGCCGTGAGCATGTGTTCCATTATCATCGCGTTTAAAAACGGCGGAACGGGAATGCCTGTCATCGGTCCCATCGCGATATACATAAGCAGGGCCATAAGCGGAACGGAAATTATGAGCCGCTTTTTGAGCGATTTTTCTCTCGCCTTATCGCGCTTTAAGCTCGCGCCTTCTTTTATCCCGTAACCTTCCTTTTTAACCGCCGCCATAACGGCCTTTGTTACGTCTTCTTTCATATCCACGGAAAGCGCGCCCGTTATGAGATTGACCGTGCAATCGGTCACGCCCTCGGTAGCCTTAACGCACCTTTCCACTCTTGCCGAACATGCGGAACAGGTCATTCCGCCGACAACGAATTGTTTTTTCAATTTTCTCTCCTTCTGTATCATTTATGCCCGCTTAAACGGCAATTAAGTCGTAAAAACGCGCCTATAAGTCGATTATCTCCGTATTTTAAAAGTTTGCAACGGCTAACCTTATACTTGAAATCATTGCCCGTTTTCATAATTTTTCGGGCAATAAAGCTATGGGCGGATGTTTTCGAAAATGTAATTATCGGCGTATTTCATCGCCTTTGCTTTGTCCTCTTCCGTCCTTATAGTCCAGGTGATAAGGCGTTTGTTTTTGCGCATCCTCTTTGAAACGGGGATATACACGACGTTCATGTTCATAAAATCGGGCTTGACGATAAAATTGAAAAACGCCACGGAAAGGAGCTTGTCCGCAATCCACGGGAGCTGTTTGTGCCGCGATTTGTCGATGAGTTGCCCGCGGATGAAATCGGGGCGTTTAACGCGGAATTCCTTCATAATGAACGGGTCGAAGGACTGAACGACGAATTCGCCTTTATACCCGTCGAGTCTTTTGATAACCTCGTCTACGATAACGCCTTTGGTTCTCTGCGATTTAAGCTCGATGACAATCGGCACTCTTCCGCCGATAAACGATAAAAACTCGTCGAAAGTCGGAATCCTCTCGCTTGTACCCGAAAGCCGTAAATTTTCAACTTCGTCAAGCGTTTTATCCCATATAAGCGAATCCTCGCCCGTCACGCGCTTTAAGTTGTCGTCGTGAAAACAGACAAGCTTGTTATCTTTGGTGAGCTGAACGTCCATTTCTATGGGATAACCCTTTTCGATAGCCGCGGCGTACGCCTTGAAACTGTTTTCGGGAATACCCTTTTCCGCCGCATGCAAGCCCCTGTGCGCGACGGGGGTTTTCATGAGCCAATGTTCGTCACCTATTCTGCATTTCATTTAATGATTCCTCCGAAGGGAAAATATCTTCGGATGAATATTCTCGCCTTGCCGAGGAGATTATAAAACAGAACCCCGATTTTGTCAATTCTTTTTATCCGATTTTTTCGGCGCGCGCATAAAAAACTTGATTTTTTCGGCAAGTAAGTATATAATATATTC
>JAJWOJ010000252.1 GCA_021635425.1 Clostridiales bacterium
CCCATATCGCGGAGAGCCTTCGTTATGAAACGAGCGTATAAAAGATGCATGCACGCATGTTCGGGTCCGCCCACGTATTTATCTACGGGGAGCATTTTGTTTATAATCTCGGGGTTAAACGGCATTTCGGTGTTTTTGCTGTCCGGATATCTGAGGTAATACCAGCTCGAACATACGAAGGTGTCGAGCGTGTCGGGGTCTCTCTGCGCTTTTCCGCCGCATTTCGGGCATGTCGTATTCATAAACGATTCGCATTTAGCGAGCGGCGATTTTCCGTCCGGGCGGAATTCGACGTCTTTCGGGAGAAGCACCGGTAAATCCTTATAGGGAACGGGAACCGCACCGCATTTTTCGCAGTGAATAACGGGGATAGGCGCGCCCCAGTATCTTTGTCTCGAAACGAGCCAGTCGCGAAGCCTGTAATTGACCTTGTGTTGCCCCTTCGATTCGGCGAAAAGTCTGTTCAGAATGGCTTTTCTGCCTTCTTCCGAACTAAGTCCGTCATATTCGCCGCTGTTGACGAGAATTCCGTCTTCTACGTAAGGAAGAATCGTTTCGCCGTGCGGATTCTGAATGACGACGTTGACGGGCATATCGTATTTTTTTGCGAAGAGGAAATCTCTCGCGTCGTGAGCGGGAACGCCCATAACCGCGCCCGTTCCGTAGGAGTATAAAACGTAATCCGCCGCAAAAATCGGAACTTTTTTATCGGTTAACGGGTTGATAGCGTATGCGCCGATGAAAACGCCCGTCTTTTCTCTCGAAGTGGAAAGCCTTTCGATTTCGTCGGTTTTGGAAGTGTCTTCGATATATTTCAGAACGTCCGCCTCGCGGTCTTTGGTCATGAGTTTTTTAACGAGGGGGTGTTCGGGCGCAAGAACTACGTATGAAACGCCGAAAAGAGTGTCCGCGCGGGTGGTGAAAACTTTGAATTCGTCTCCGCTTTCCGTTTTGAAAAGGATTTCTCCGCCTGTGGATTTTCCTATCCAGTTGCGCTGCATGGCTTTGGTTTTTTCGGGCCAGTCGAGTCCGTCGAGTTTATCGAGGAGTTCTTCCGCGTACGCGGTGATTTTGAAGAACCACTGCGTAAGGTCGCGCTTGACGACCTGCGTTCCGCATCTTTCGCAATGCCCGTCGGTAACCTGTTCGTTTGCAAGCACCGTGTTGCAGCTCGGACACCAGTTTACGGGCGCTTCCTTTCTGTAAGCAAGCCCGTTTTCGTATAGTTTAAGGAATAACCACTGCGTCCACTTATAGTAATCGGGCATACAGGTTTTGATTTCTGCCGACCAATCGAACATCGCGCCCATTTTTTTAAGCTGACCTTCCATCGTCGCGATGTTTTCGAGTGTGGAAATTTCGGGATGAACGCCCGTTTTGATTGCGTAGTTTTCTGCGGGCAAACCGAATGCGTCGAACCCCATCGGCTCGAACACTTCATAGCCCTTCATCTTTTTATATCTTGCAAAACTGTCGGTAAGGCCGTAATTGTACCAGTGACCTAAATGCAGTTTGGAAGCAGAAGGGTAAGAAAACATTTCGAGACAGTAAAACTTCTTGTCTATGTTCTTTTTATTGAAAGTATAAAGCTTTTCTTTTTCCCATTTCTGTTGCCATTTGGCTTCGACGGCTTTCATATCCATAGAAAGCTCCTCCTTGCGGGCGAATTCCGCTATAAAAATATATACGCTTTATATTTTAACATAAATCGAATTTTTTTTCCACTTTTTTAAAGGCGTTTGCGGCTTAAAAATATATTTTTTTAAAACCTGTCAAAGGGCATAAAAACATATGACTTTTTTTTCGCTATGTGCTATTATATTTCGGGTCGGTAAATTAGCCGGGAAATGCCGGTTAATCGAATGGTAGATTCGTCGCTCGAGGCGATAGGATTTTTACCGATAAACATTAAAGGTGATATATGACAGAAGAAAATAAAAAAAGAGAAAACACCGACGAGGGTGTGGACGAATACAGCTTTTTTCATGAAAAGGAAATCGCGAAATATTCGGTTTCCAAAGACGATTGGGTTGTTCCCGAAAATAAAAAAGAAAAACGTTTTTTTTCTTGCCTGTATGTGTTTCTTGCCGCGTTCGTGTATGCTGTCGGTTTCCATTATTTCGTCACGCCGTGTAATTTTGCACCGGGCGGCATAGGAGGAATCGTTGCGATGGTTCAGTATGTGATGAGCAGCAGCACCGTTAACCTTAAAGTCGGCGGATACGATTTAAGCTCGTTGTTATTCGTGTTTCTGAATATTCCGCTTCTTATTCCGGCATATAAGATTTTGTCGAAAGAGTTTGTAGTGAAAACGGCGTTTGTCGCGTTGTTTATCGCAATCGTATCGTTTACGGTCGATAATCTCGATCCGAATTACGTTTTTTCGATTGCGCATAATCAACCTAAAGTGGCGGATTCGAAAAATATAGAGATGGGAACAAGGCTGTTGTCTTCTATAGTCGGCGGCGCCGTATGCGGTTTGTCTCTCGCGTTGGCTTTGAAAACGAACGCTTCAACGGGCGGTGCGGACATAGTCGGGGCGATGATACAGAAGAAGAATCCGCATAAGAGCGTTGCTTCGATGATATTTGCCGTAAACGCCGTAATACTCGTCGTTTCTTTCTTTGTATACAGAAAAGATCCGCTTCCCGTATTTCTTTCGCTTATTTATATTTTTACCTCCACAAAAACGTGCGATTACATTATTTGCGGTGCGAAAAATGCGCTTAAATATGAAGTTATCACGGAACATGCGGAAGAGATATCCAAGGAAATTATCGAAAAACTCGGTCACGGCGTTACGGTTACGCCCGCAGAGGGAATGTTCGAGCATAAAAACAAGGTTTTGCTTATCTGCGTTATCAAACCTCGTCAGACGGTAAAATTTCAGGAAATAATAAACCGTTATCCCGAAACGTTCGCATACGTCGGAACCGTAAGCGAAGTAATAGGTAAATTCAACTCGGAAGGCAGAAAAGAGAAGAAAAAATAATCAGATTCAAAATGAAAAACGTCCGCGGTATGCATGAGAAGTGTAAGCCGCGGACGTTTTATAGTAACTATGATTTAAAGTCTATGTATAAAAAATAATTATCGGTCGAAAATAATATCGGCAACCCCGGATAGTCTTATTACATAATATGTATTAGGGAACGCCGATTAAACCGAATTTTTGCGAGGAAACCGATGTTTCGCGTGAAATCGGAAAGTGAGGATCGATAATGATAAAGAGAGGCGAACTTTATTACGCAGATCTCAGCCCCGTCGTAGGGAGCGAACAGGGCGGCGTAAGACCCGTTTTAGTCGTTCAGAACGACGTCGGAAACAAATACAGTCCGACGGTTATCGCCGCGGCAGTTACAAGTAAGCTTACGAAAGCCAGACTTCCGACGCATATCGAACTCGACGCGTCCCTTTACGGGTTGAGTAAAAACTCCGTAGTCCTTTTAGAGCAGATACGAACGCTCGATAAGCGCAGGCTTAAAGAGCGTATCGGCGAACTTCCTTTAAGCACCATGCAAAAGGTGAACGGCGCGCTGCTTGTGAGCTTAGGATTCGCGGAAAAAACGGTATAAATCAAGCGCAATAACTCTTAAAGCGGTGTCTGAAAGAGTTTTGCGCTTATTTATTGTAAAAATATTATAAAATCGCTTTACAAAATTATCCGAAAATGATAAAATGTATATAATAAATAAATTTACACTGAAGAGGAAAGAAATGCAGGACGTAGTC
>JAJWOJ010000253.1 GCA_021635425.1 Clostridiales bacterium
TGTATTTATTAAATTTTCGGGATAATATTCGCCCGCTTCCCCGTCCGATTTTATCGTGACGATATCGTCCGCGCCGCGAAGAGCCGTTTCGATACGCTTTTCAACGAACTTTTCGTCTTTCAGCATTTCGGAAATCGACTTTCCCATGACTTCGGCGTTATGTTCTTTGAAAAACTCGTAAACGCCTTGCGCGTTGCCTAAAATTTCGCCGTTATAATTATCGATGAAAAATTTTTTGTATTTATATTCCAGCCCTTCGATCGAATCGAGAAAAACAATGGCTTTTTCGAGCTTAGAAAGCTCTCTCATAGTTCTTCTCCTCTGTAACTTATAGCCTCTAAAAGGTGTTTCGATTCGATTTGCTCCGAAAGTTCCATGTCGGCAATCGTCCTTGCAACCTTTATTATTCTGCTTCTCGCTCTCGCGGAAAGCTTCAACGAGTCGAATGCTGATTTTAATATCGCTTCGCACTCGGGAGATAATCTGCAATATTTTTTAAGATGTTTTTCGCTCATCTCGGCGTTGGAAGTTATTCCTTCGCCAATGAATCTTTCAAGCTGAATTGCTCTCGTTCTGTTCACGCGTTTTCTCACTTCCGCCGAACTTTCGGCTTCGCCGTCGCCTATCAGTTCGTCATACTTAACGCTGTCTACGTTTATTCTTATATCCACTCTGTCAAGAAGCGGACCCGATATTTTTTCTCTGTATTTTTTTATCTGAAAAGGCGAACAAGAACATTCTTTGTCCTTCGAGCCGTAATAACCGCAAGGGCAAGGGTTCATGCTGCCTATAAGCATAAAGCTTGCGGGGTATTCGAGATTGGCTTTAACCCTCGTAACCGTTATTACCCTGTCCTCCAGAGGCTGACGCAAACTCTCCAGAACCGAGCGCGGATATTCGGGCATTTCGTCAAGAAAAAGTACGCCGTTATGCGCCAAACTTACTATTCCCGGCTTTGCCGACTGTCCGCCCCCGATGATTGAAACGCTCGAAGCGGTGTGATGCGGCGTCATGAACGGTCTTCTGTAAATTATCCCTTCCGTACCTTTAAGCTTACCCGCAACGCTGTGAATTTTCGTCGTTTCGAGAGCTTCGGCAAACGTCATGTCGGGCATAATTGACGGAATACACTTCGCGAGCATCGTTTTTCCCGCCCCGGGAGGTCCTTCTAAAATCATGTTATGATTGCCGCTTACGGCAACTTCCAAAGCTCGCCTTGCAACGAACTGACCTTTGACGTATTTTAAATCGCAATCGTATTCCGCAGAAGAATAAATGGTCGAATATTCCTTTCTTTCGACGGGTTGAAGCTCGATTTTCCCTTCGAGATAATCGCATACTTCTTTGAGGTTTTTAGCCGCTTTGACGGTTATTCCGTCGATATAACTCGCTTCTTTGGAATTTTCTTCGGGAATGATTATTTCCTTTATTCCGTTTTCCCTCGCGGAAATGAGAATGGGCAGAATGCCGTTTACCCCGCGGATGTTCCCGTCGAGCGAAAGTTCGCCTATGAAAACGGGCTTGATGTCGCGAGCCAAAATTTCGCCGTTTGCCGCTATTATACCTACGGCTATCGGCAAATCAAGCCCCGCGCCCTCTTTTTTAAGTTCCGCGGGAGCTAAATTGACGGTTATTTTGTGAGCGGGAAATCTCTTTCCGCTGTTTTTTATCGCCGAGCGCACGCGTTCTTTGGATTCTTTGACGGCTGCGTCGGGAAGCCCGACTATTTCAAACCCGGGAAGCCCGAGATTGGTATCGACTTCGACGTCAACCCCCTGTCCGTCAAGCCCTGTGAGAACGTAACCCGTAATTTTCGCTAACATATCCCCTCCGTAAAAACCATATATCGATATTCGCAGGCTTTAAATCTGCCAGCCGTAAAGAATACTTTTCGCAATCTCATGCACGGGAATGCCCGTGTAACCGACGTAGCCCATGGCAAACGCGACGAAACAAATGCAAAGGACGATAAACGCGGCTTTTTTAATCTTTTCGCCCAACGCCTTCACAGCCATAGATAAAGCAAGCGCGGCGATAAGCGCATAAAACGCAGACGAAAGCGCGAAATCGATTACGGCGTAACCCGCGCCGAAAATCATCGTTATAAAGCATGCCGCAAAAGCCGAAAGAAGAATTTTTGTTTTGTTAACCGAACCGTCCGCCGCGGCGAAAAGTTTGTCGTTTTTATTTCTGAAAGCAAACGCGATGATAACAAACAATAGCGATATGGCGCATAACGCCGAAACGAAATAGTTCGCAAACGCGTAATACCCGTTGCCGAGATTATCAGAGCCTAAACCGATAAGCGATTTTATCGGAATTATTTCGGGCGAAAATCCGAAGCTATGCCCCATATTTTTAAATATAGCCGCCGCAAGCGAACCCGGATAAATGTTAACAAGAGCATCGTCTACAAAAAGCCCGCTTAAAAACAAAAGCAGAATCGGCAAAACGACGTATGCTGCCGCTACGGTTATTCCGAAAAATATTTTTTTAGATTTGTACGCGAGGAAAACGTCTTCTTTTTCAAGCCCTTTAGCTCGTTTTTCATCCGCTTTGAACTTCTTTGCGCCCCTTATCGCCGCCATGACGAGTATGAACGCCAAACCGATTATAAGCATAACGTAAGAGCCTTTCGCCGAAACGGCTAAGCCGAAAAACAAACCCGACAGCCCGACGTTAAACCCCGCGCTTTTCTTATCCTCAATATAATAATCGCACGCGAAGAACTTAATCGCAAAATAAAACGCATAAGCCGCCAGACACGCCGCGAGCGTTCCCGAGGCGGTTAAAGAAGCCGCAAAAATATTACCCGCAAAAAAAGCGACGAGCGCGGCAAAAAGGGACAAATACGAATTCCCGAACAAAATATCGGCAATAAGATAAACGGCGATAATAAGCGCAAAACCGAACAGTATCGACGGAAAACGAAGAGCAAACGTATTAAGCCCGAAAATCGCCGCCGAAATCGCGTTTATTTCCGCATTCAAAACCCCCGTGCCGAAGGTTTTTCCGCTGTTTCTCATAACCGTGTTTACGCCCGCTATCTCGTCAAGCTCTTTGTCGGTGAAGTTCTTCGCTTTGGAAGAAGAGGGAGTAAACGCAGAACTTTCGTCGCAAACGTTTTCATAACCGCTTTCGCCTTTCAGCGACGAATGCGCGTATACCGACGTTTTCAGAACGTTTCCGCCCTTGTCGACGAACGCCACTTCGTAAATATCCATTTCGTCCGAGGTGAACATCCTCACCCTGTCGTAATTGAGCGAATTTTCGCCGCCGTCATACAAAAGTTCCCATCTGTACCCGCCGCTGCCGTGGGAAAGATATATTCTCTCCTCTTTATCGTCGCCGACTCTCACGCTGTACGTCGTGTCCGCGTCGGCGTATCTGTCCGAACGATATTTGAAATCGAAAACAAGATTGACGTATTCGCCAGTATCGTCGGTTTTAAACGAACGTATTTCGCCGATATATGCGTATATTTTATTTACGCCTTTATTGATTCCGTTCGCGATGTCGAGCGTAACGTTACATGTATCGGGCGCAGAAACGGCGCTTCCGTCGCTTGTTGACACCTCGACCGTCGAATACGCTGTTTTGGGAGCTTTCACGCTCGTTGCGGCAAATCCGCACGTGAGTGCGTAAAAAATCGCAAGCGATATCATGAATATGTAAAACACGAGGTTATTCCTTTTCATAAGCGTTTCCTTTTCTTGTTTTCTGTCTTTCGGG
>JAJWOJ010000254.1:0-678 GCA_021635425.1 Clostridiales bacterium
TTATCAGGCAATAAAATATCTCTTCAACGAAAAATAAAAAGTCAAATTATAAAACGGCAAACGCCTTGCTTTCCTATCTCGGAAACAGCGGCGTTTGCCGTTTTTTATCATCAAAAGTTTTATCAGCCGATGTATTTTATAAGCATTTCGCTTATTTCCGCAGACGACGATAAGCCGACGGATTTTTCCTTTATTTCCCCGCCGACGAAAACCATCAGCGTGGGTATGCTCGAAATTCCGTATTTTATAGCCGTTTTTTCACATTCGTCCACGTTGACTTTGACGACTTTTGCTTTACCCGCGATATCGGGCAGAATTTCATAAAGCACTTCGCCCTGCATTCTGCACGGCATGCACCACGTTGCCCAGAAATCGACGAGAACGGGCTTGTCCGATTTTAAAACTTCCGTTTCGAACTCGTCGTCCAAAACGTTTATAATCTGTTCTTCCATAGTTTATCTCCTGAGTATTTTTCGCATTTCCCGACACATTCAGAACCCGCCGAGAACGATTTTTCTGCTAATAGTTTGTGCGTTATTTGGCGAAATATGACGGAATATCCGAAATTTTTATTTCGGTGAGTTTTCCGTCCGCCATATTCTTTATCTGAGCGACTCCCGTCGAAAGTTCGTTATCGCCAAGCGTAACGACGTTCTCCGCGCGGATTTTATCGGCATA
>JAJWOJ010000254.1:688-3704 GCA_021635425.1 Clostridiales bacterium
TACTTAAACTGCGCTTTTATTCCTCTGCCCGCATGATCGATTTCGGCTTTAACGCCCTTATCGCGAAGCTCGGATGCGATTTCGAAAGCCTTTTTGTAAGCCTCGTCGCCCATGGAAGCTATGTAAAGCCTGACGTTTTCATGCGTCGGGATAACTACGTTTTCGGTTTCCATAAGCATTAAAAGACGCTCGATACCCATGCCGAAACCTACGCCGCACGTCGGCGTTCCGCCGAGCTGGGAAATAAGATTATCGTATCTTCCGCCGCCGCAGACCGTTCCTTGCGAACCGAGAGCCGTGGTTACGAACTCGAAAACTGTTTTAGTGTAATAATCGAGTCCGCGGACGATAAACGGATTGATTTCGTAAGCAACTCCGCAATCGGTTAAAAGCTCCTGAAGCTTTTTAAAGTGAGAAGAACAATCGTCGCAAAGATAATCGACTATCTTCGGCGCGTCCTTGCACAAAGCCTTGCAACCCTCTTCCTTGCAATCGAGAATACGAAGAGGATTTTTATAATACCTCTCGCGGCAGGTGGGGCAAAGCTTGTCGAGCTTATCGGCAAAATATCCTTTCAAAGCCTCGTTATATTTCTTTCTGCATTCGGGGCAACCCATGCTGTTGATATAAAGCTTAACCGAAAGCCCGCACTTTTTAAGCACGGTGTAAGCAAGCTTGATAACTTCCGCGTCGGTGTCCGCACCCGCTCCGCCGTAAACTTCCACGCCGAACTGATGATGTTCGCGGAGCCTGCCCTTCTGCGGGTTTTCATAACGGAAAACGGGGGTTATATAATACATTTTAAGCGGCATAGCGTTGTTGAAAAGTCCGTTTTCGATAAAACTTCTCGCAACGCCCGCCGTTCCCTCGGGCTTTAAAGTAATGCTTCTTTCGCCCTTATCGAGGAAAGTGTACATTTCCTTGTTGACTATATCCGTCGTGTCGCCCACACCGCGCAAAAACAGCTCGGTATGCTCGAACGTAGGCGTTCTTATCTCGTTAAGGCAATATAAATCCGCCGTTTCTCTGGCGATTCTCTCAACGTAATGCCACTTGTAACTTTCGAAAGGCAATACGTCTTTCGTTCCCTTCGGTATATTTATCATCTTTGCGTCCTCTTTATAAAATGTATTTCTTTACGCTCTGCCCGGCGATCACTTCCGACAAATGCTCTTCGACGTATTTTTCGTCAACGACTACTTTCGTAAGCGGAATATCTCCGCCCGCGTTGAACGAAATATCCTCTAAAAGATTTTCCATGACGGTGTGAAGCCGTCTTGCGCCGATATCTTCGCTCGTCGCGTTGATTTCGGCGGATATTTCGGCGATTTTCGCGATTGCGTCCGCAGTAAATTCAAGCTCGATGTTATCAACTGCAAGAAGATGGGCATACTGCGAAGTTATGGCGTTTTGCGGTATCGTGAGAATGTTTATGAAATCTTCTTTCGTGAGCGGTTGAAGCTCGACCTTTATCGGGAATCTTCCCTGAAGCTCGGGGATAAGATCCTCGACGGCGGAAACGTGGAACGCGCCCGCCGCAATAAACAGAATATAGTCGGTTTTGACCATTCCGTACTTTGTGTTTACCGACGAACCTTCGACGATGGGAAGAATATCTCTCTGAACGCCCTCTCTCGAAACGTCCTGCCCGCTCGTTTTGCCGCCGCTTGCTATTTTATCTATTTCGTCGATAAATATTATTCCCTCTTCTTCCGCTCTTCTCACGGCTTCCGTTTTCACGGCGTCGTTATCGATGAGCTTGTCGCTCTCCTCCGCAACGATGATGTTCATCGCTTCTCTTACCGAGATTTTTCTGCGTTTACGTTTTTTGGGCATCATATCGCCGAAAATCGAACCGAGAGATATTTCCGCGCTCATTCCGTTCATGAGTTCAAGCGGCTTGTTTTCTTCCGCAACGTCGATTTCAATCGTGAATTTATCGTAATCGCCTTTCTGAAGCCCTCTTAAAACTTCCGCTTCCCATTCGTCCTTGGGTTTATCTCCGCGCTCGGTTTTTAAAGCTTCGGTTAAAACCGACATAATTTTCTTTTCGGCGGTTGCCGTTGCTCGCTTGGATACGACGGCGAACTGCTCGTCTTTAACCATGCGATAGCTTGCTTCGACAAGGTCGCGGATCATAGATTCGACGTCTCTGCCGACGTAACCGACTTCGGTATACTTCGTCGCTTCGACCTTTATAAAAGGAGCTTTGACGAGTTTTGCGAGCCTTCTCGCGATTTCCGTTTTGCCTACGCCCGTCGGTCCTTTCATAATGATGTTTTTGGGCGTAATCTCCTCGCGAAGTTCGGGGGACAGCATGCTTCTTCTGTAACGGTTGCGGAGTGCTACCGCTACGGCGCGCTTCGCCTCGCCCTGACCTATGATGTATTTATCTAATTCCTTAACTATTTCTCTTGGGCTTAAATCCATTTTACGCCTCCTTACACAACTTCGCAACGAATGTTGTCGTTAGTGAAAATGCAGATTTCGCTTGCGATTTTCAATGCTTTTTTAGCAACTTCTTCCGCGCTTAAATCAGTTTCTTCGGAAAGCGCTCTCGCAGCCGCGAGCGCGTAATTTCCGCCGCTTCCTATCGCGCAGACGTCGCCGTCGGGTTCCATAACGTCGCCCATACCGGAGATAATGAGCAGATTGTTTTTATCCGCGCAGATCATCATGGCTTCGAGCTTTCTGCCCGCCTGGTCGCGCCGCCACTGTTCGGCAAGTTCAACCGCGCTTCTTTCGAGGTTGCCCGCATATTTATTGAGCATTGCTTCGAATCTCTCGCAAAGAGAAAACGCGTCCGCAACGCCGCCCGCAAAACCTATAATAACGTTTCCGTTATAAATTCTTCTTACCTTTTTCGCGCTGTTTTTGAAAACGACCGATTCGCCCATGGTGACTTGCCCGTCGCCCGCGATGGCAGTGTGACCGTTTTTCCTCACGGCGCAAATGGTTGTACCTTTGAATTCTATACTCATAATAAATCTTTTACCTTTTTTATTTCCTCTATAGC
>JAJWOJ010000009.1 GCA_021635425.1 Clostridiales bacterium
AGTTAATATTTAATAAATCCATTTAAAAAACTCGATTTTGGCGACAGGTAATATTTTGTTTTCGGGCAGGTAATGCTTTGTTCGTCGATGTAAGGGGAACTATGCCGAAACTCGGAAGAAGACAAGAATATATTCGTTCATCAAACATAAAATCCGTTATGAAAGCCATAAGAAGCGGCGGAAAAACGTTTGCGGAACTCGAAGAGATCATGGGGCTTTCAAACGCCGCTATTTTTAAGATAGTTTCCGCAATGACCGAATCGGGAATGGTTATAAGAACTCAGCTTCCGTCCTCAACTGCGGGAAGAAAGGCTGAAATCATAACGCCGAATCCCGCATACGGATATTTTGCGGTGATTCTGGCACACAGCGACGTTTTAACGGTTACCGTAAACGATTTCGTCGGCGGGGAGTATTATAAAAAGGAATACGAAACGGGTTACGTCGTTAAACGCGAGGTTATAGAAACTGCCATGGCGGACGTAAAAAAATGCAAAAAGAAGATTCATCACGTCGTTTTTGTTTTTGCGGGAAAATATGACTGTAAAATCGATAAGTTTGCCTACGCAGGGAAGTTTGCAGAGTTTTACGGCGAAAAATTTGCAGAATATGTAAAGAGTAAAATAGGTGCGCCCGTGCTTATGGTGAACGATATGTCCGCGGCAATTTCGTCGGAGCTTTTAAAGCCTGCTACGCCCGATAGTTTTATGTACTTATATATTGACGAGGGCGTGGGCGGCGGCATTGCGCTTGACAGGAAGATTTTTTCGGGCGAGCGCGGAATGGCGGGCGAGTTCGGCTTTTTCGGTATGAATCCGATCGACGCGACCGACTTTTTCCCCAACGACAAGAGCAAAATATTCTCAACGGTACTGTCTCTTAAAAGCATTACGGAAAAGTATTGTGAGGTTATTGGCAAAAAATATTCGTCTTACCCGACGGAAAAAGAGGAGTTTATCGCAAAATGTCTCAAAGGAGACAAGACGGCGGTTGACGTTCTCGGCTCTTCGGTTGCGATTTTAGGCAGATTTTTATGGAGCTTAACCGAGCTTCTCGATATTTCGCATATTCTTTTCGGCGGAGAAATAGTTCGTCTTGATAAGCTTGTCGGCGATAAACTTAACGAAATGTTTTCCAAAAGTCCGACGAGTTCGCAGATAGACGTAAAATTCGTTACGGAAGCCAACGAAATTTATTCGGGCGCGATAGCGGAAGGGATTAACGCTTTTGAAAAGTTTGCGGAGTGAAAACAAAGCCTTAAAACTTCTTAAAGATTTTTTTATTGTGAAATTTCGTAAAAGGTATTGACAAATCGAAAAAACATGATATAATAACTTTGTTAGTTTTTGATGCGGTATATATTTTTAGCAAATAAACTAACTAAGTTAATTTTCAAAAACGCCGATAAAATCGGCAAAATTGCATAAATTAACAGGAGGTTAATTATGAAGAATTTCTTAAAGGGCAAAAAGATGATGGCGGCAGGGCTTGCCGCGGCGTTTATCGCGCTTACGGGGCTTACGGCTTGCGGCGGCGGAGGAAACAGCGGCAATGGCGGTAACTCGGGAGGCGGAAACACGGGAAAAGTTACGACGATTACCGTAGGCTATTTCGATGGCGCATATGGCGATATTCACTGGAAATCGTGGGAAAAGCTCTATAACGAAGCTCACCCGAACGAAAAGATAGAACTCGAACCCGAACCCGACAGAGCATACGGCTCGGCTGTTGAAAACCTTCTCATGACCGGTGCGGGACCTGACATCATGGTTGCTCCCATGACCTGGAGAAAGCATGCGTCCAGAGGGTGGCTCGAGCCGCTCGGCGACGTGTATTCTTCCGATTTCGGCAACGGAAGCACATTGGAGCAATCGCTTAACGACGAAATCAAGGATAACCTTAAATTCAAAGATCAATATTACGCGATGCCCTTTTCCGAATATATAACGGGTATTGCCGTAAACAAAGGATTTTTCGACGAACACGGCTGGAAACTTCCCGAAACGATGACCGATATGCTCGATATTATAGATAAAATCGCGGCTCTTCCCGAAAATAACGACAAAGACCCCGAAAACGACGTAGCGGCATTTGCATGGTCGGGGAAAGAATCTTGGTATTACTGGAACTACGTAATGAACACCTGGTGGGCAAACTACGGCGGAATTAACGAAATTACGACCTTCAAGAAAATGGAAAGCCCGTCGGTTTATCAGACTACGGCAAGAGAAAAAGCCGTAGACGCGCTTTTAACGCTCATCGGTGGAAACGGTGCGCCTAAAAACTGCGCGAACGGCGTTATCGGTATGGAAAACCTGGAAGCACAGCTTTTGTTCACTTCGGGCAAAGCTCTCATGATGCCCAACGCTTCCTGGCTTGAAATCGAGATGTTGAAAAACACTCCCGAGGGCTTCGAAATGGTTCTTATCGCTCCGCCGACGATTGAAGGAGGTTCCGGTGAGAACAACCTTTACGGACACGTTGACGAATGGCTTATAATTCCTTCGGCTGCCGAAAACAAAGAAGCGGCAAAGAAGTTCGTTTCCTTCATTTTCAGCGAAAAAGGACTTATAGATTTCTTTGAAAAGACAAACACCACGAGCGTGTTTAAAGTAGATTACACCAAAGCGAACGCAGATTCTCTTACGGGATTCGGCAAGAGCGTACTCTCTCTTCGTTCTTCGCGCAACATTTTCTACACCGAAAGCAGTTCGCCGCTTATGTATATGGGGCTTGCAAACTTCTGGCAGTATAAAATGATAACGGAAATGGTTACGCAGGGACAGACGGCAAAGGAAATCGTGCAGTACGATTACGACCACGTCGTCAGCGACTGGGCTGGCTGGCAAAAACAGATTTAAAAAGCAAATAACGGAGAAAAATCGATGAAAAAGAAAATTATCGCATTGACGATGGCAGCATGCGTTGCCGCGCTGGTCGGTTGCGGCACGACTAACGGCGGAAGCAGCTCCGAAAGCGGGAAGGAAAGCAACAACGTTCCCGCAGGAATACCCGATTATTCCGCTTATGAAGAGACGAGAGAAATGTGGATAGGCGGATGGAATCCTCCGCCGCCGAAGCATACCACGGCGATCGACGATGAAAGTTACGATTTCCAGACTGCAGAACGCTATCGGCAGATGGCGGACGCGGGAATTAACGTCGGCATTTGCGTTTACGAAGAAAAAACGAGATACCCCGAAGAGTTTTATAACGCTTTGGACCTTGCCGAGGAGGCGGGAATCAAACTTCTCGTAATGGATTACGACGTCCGCCCCGAAAATTTCGACGCGAACATAACGGCGGAAGATCTTTTAAGAAAAACCGCGTCGTATAACAAACATCCCGCGTTTTTGGGTCATCATGCATACGACGAACCGGGCGTGGACGCCTTCGATAAAATCGGCGGACTCAAAAAGGTTTACGCGCAGGCTTTCCCCGATAAGTATTTTTACGTGAACTTGTTCCCGTCCTACTCGTCGGCGAAAAGTCTCGGCACGAACTCGGGATACGACTACTATTTTCAGTATTTCATCGACAGGGTGAACCCCGATATGCTCTCCGTGGACTATTATCCGCTCAAGGGCAGCGCGCTCAAACCCGTTTTGTATACGGGGCTTTTAAGCGACTACGAGCTTTACGCCGAAAACGCTAAACTTTACGACATACCGTTTTACGCGTTTATAGGCACAATGGGATTCACTTCTACTATCCGCCAGCCGAGCATTTATGATTTAAGATTTATGGTCAACGCCGCGCTTATGTTCGGCGCGGACGGATTTAACCATTTCTGCTATTGGCAGCCTTACGACTCTGTTATAGAGACTGAGAACACTCACGCGATGATTCTTCGCGACGGAACGGTTACCGATCTTTATTACGATTGTAAAACCGTCAATAACGAGGTAAAAAGCTTCGATCACGTCCTTATGTCTTTCGATTGGCAGGGGATAATGGTGAATGCGGGCGAATCTTCGGGCGGAAAACTCAGCACTTCGTTCAAACAACTTAAAAATCCCGTTGAAAAACATGCGAGAATCGCTTCGATCACGAGCGAAAGAGATGTTGCGGCGGGCATATTTAAAGACGCGGACGGATACGACGGTTTTTACGTTATGAACTATGAAAATCCCGGATATGCCGACAGAAAAAATAACGTAAAAATAAAATTCAATAACGCCGACAGAGCAATCGTCTATTATCGCAACGAGGAAAAAGTCGTTATGCTTAACGGCGGCGAATATTCTTGCGAACTCGAGGCGGGCGACGCGTTTTTCGCTATCCCCGTTAAAGGATAAAATTATGACAGACAAAAACGTTACTTCGTCTCGTGAAGCTTTAAGCGGCGAATCCAACGAAAAACCGAAAAGGTTTGATTTTCGGAGCGGGAAATGGAAGAGAACGGCATTCATCGTTCTCTTTCTCGCCTATCCCGTTTTAAACTGGCTCGTGTTTTTCCTTTACGTAAACATCGATTCGGTAAAACTCGCTTTCCAGACTTTCAGTTATACAAAGGGAGACTACGTTTACGCGGGGTTTTATAACTTCTCGAACGTTTTAAAATCCTTCTTTTCGGCGGACGCGCATCCGCAGTACAGATACGGAATAAGGAACTCCCTGCTCATATTTGTGTGGAATACCTTCGTCATTTTGCCGATTTCCCTTCTTTGCGCTTACTATTTTTATAAAAAAGTGTGGGGCGAGAAAATCTTCAAAGTGGTGTTCTATCTTCCGTCGATCATAACGCCCGTCGCGCTGTGCATGCTCTTTTCGTTTATGTTCAGCACTAACTACGGACCTGTGGATAAAATCTTAAAAGCCATAGGGCTTGGCGGAATTATCCCCGAAAACGGCTGGTTCGGAAACACGAAAACCATTTTCCCGATGGTTCTTCTCTTTTCGCTGTGGTCGGGCATAGGTTACAACGTAATAATGGTTGCGGGTTCGATAGCGAGAATCCCGCCCGAAATCATAGAGGCAGGCAAAATAGACGGAATCAACATGACGAGAGAGTTCGTTCAGATAGTAGTTCCGCTCATAATGCCCACCGTTTCAACCATGTTCATGATGGGCATTGCCGTTTCGTTTACTTACTTTTTGCCCTCTCAGCTCTTAACTAACGGAGGACCTTCGGGCGAAGGATATACGATAGGGTATCTCATCACAAACCGCGTTTCGTCGGGAAATCTCTGCGAAGGCGCGGCGATAGGCTGGTGCGCGGCGATCGTGGGAACGCCCCTTGTTCTTCTCGGTAAATTCGTGATAGACAAATTTGTTCCCGACGTCGAATTTTAAGGAGTGAAAAAGATGAAAACAACTAAAAGAAGAATAAAATCCATACTTGCGGTATTAGCGGCGGCAACAGTGCTTGCGCCGTGCGTGATTACGGCTTCCGCCGCGACGGATAAAGTTACCGTCGTTAAAGACGATATAACGGTCAACACCCTTTCGGGCGGAGACTGGCAGACGAAACAGGACGGCAAAATATCTCACAGATGGTCGGGCGGTGTTACGGCGAAACTCGGCGGCTACGAAACGGGCGGCTGCAACGTGAACGCGTTCGCGACGACAAAGCCCGTTACTTTTGCGGACGACGAAGACCTTATGGCGGAGTTTGACGTACTCGGCGTAACCTCTTCCACCGTACACTTCGGCGTTATGCAGGGAAGAATGCTCGGCGATACTTCCGCGTGGGATTATAACTACGGGTTTGTCAATACTTTCGGATATTATTCGGGCGCGGATTCGACTTCTTTCACCTTCGAAAGCGCGTCGGCGGACTATAAATTCCCCGAAGTGTACGAAAACGGAGCATGGGTGAAAGCTCAGAAAGGCAATCTCGACCTTAAAGAGGGTTCTTACAGAATAAGACAGATTTACCGCAGCGCGGCAACGGATAACGAAGCGGCGATTGAAGTTTTTGTAGCGCCCCTTTCGGAAAGCGGCGTTTACGACTGGAATGCCGAAAACGTAAAGCGTTACAGAGCTACCGCTAAGCAGGTTGCGGGAGCTAACGCAAACGGTTTTCAGAATTTTAAAATAGGCGACGGCTACGTAGGCATTAACGTTGAGGACGTCGGCGTGAACCAAGGCGGCGGAGTTATCCTCGACAACGTTAAATTCTCGAAAATTTCCGCAACGGGTACGGATATAAAATCGGTTATAGCTCAGGCGAATTTCGAGGATAAAAAGCTTCCCTCGGAACTTACTATGTACGGCTTGAACGTCGATAAATGCCTTACGTATATCGATTATTCCGATCTTAAATTCGATAATGCCGATAAAAGCGATTTGTTATATTCGAAGTTTAAAATTTCGCTTGACGAAAAGGTCGAAACGGCTCTTGACGCGGAGTTCGATATCTCGACGGCTGCTGCCGAAAACGCGTTTATAGGCTTGGCAACGGGCATAAAAACCGAAAACGGATATTCGGACGATTGCCTTACGGCGGGCGTTGAAATTTCGGGCGGAAACGCTGTGGCGGCGTTTTACCTTTCGGGCGAAAAAATAGCCGAAACGGATAGTTTCGCCTGGAAAAACGACGAGTATAAAAGAGTTGAACTTCAGATATCGAACGATAAAAACGATACGGTCAAAGCTGTTTTACGCGTTGGCGAGAGCGAAACGGAAGTTAAGGTTAAACGTTCGGTTGTCGAAGGGTATATCGCGCTCGGGAACTTTTCGGACAGCCCCGCGGAGTTTTATATCGACAATATCGACGTGAAGAGATATGTCTATTCGGAATACGCGGGCAAAAACATCACCGCCGATTTTGAAAACGGCGCGCCGAACGACGACTGGTATTATCAGACGGGCGGATCGGTTAAACTTTCCAACGATATAGTTCCAGATCCCGATTGCGCGAGATACGTCGCGGACGCGGGCGTAAAATTCGAAAACGGAGTTATGCATTTCGACAGAACGGGCGACACGGCTATGTTCGGTCCTAAGCGTTCTTACGGAGATTGGGAATTCAAGTTCGACCTTTTGCAGTACCAGTACGAAGCGACAAGCACGGGCGAGGGCGACGAAAAGCTCTGGACTCCCGCGTCGCAATGGTTCGGATTTTCCTTCCATAAAGGCTCGGTTAAAAGCACTTTCGCGGCTTCTTCCGTATACAGCCTTATGATGACGAGAAGAAAGACGACCGATGAAAACAAGTCCGAGTTGACTCTTTTCGGCTGGCAGATTCCGTCTTACGACGGTACGGTGGTGATCCCCGTAAACGCGCCCGCAAGCGAGCCGCTTTCGATAAGAATAACCGCCGTAAATCAGACGATTACGGTAGAATATAAATTGCAGAAAGAAGGGGATACCGAATGGAAAAACGTAGTTTCCTTCGGAGACGTGAACACCGCGGGGTATATGTCGTTCAGCTCGACGAACTGGACGAACTTCACCGTCGATAACGTTTCGGTTAAAAACCTCGACAAATATTACGACGTGAATAATTATCCCGACCTCTTAGTAGGCGAATCGCGCAAAAAGTTTGACGCGGCTTCCCCCGAAGACGTGACTTTCGATATAAACGTCGGCAGATATTCGTTCGACCTTTTAGGCTCTAAAATTTCCGAAAACGATTACGTTGTAGATTCGGTGGCAAACACCATAACGATTAAAAAAGAGTTCTTGCAAAAATTCCCCGAAGGAACGAGAAATTTCTATATAAGAAACCAGTTCGGCGAAGAACTTCGTGTTACCGTTGAAATCAAAAACGAACAAAAAACCGATAACGACGAGCTAAGCAGCGGAGAAAGCCTGAAAAAAGGCGGGTGCAACTCGTCCGTTTCCGCGCTTCCGCTTACGGGAGCGGGATGTATTTTCGCTTTGGCGGTCGCGCTGAAAAAATCCGGAGGCAAAGATGAAAAGACCGAAGAATGAGCGGATAACGCTTACAATCGTTTTCGTTATTTTCGTTTTGTATGCGATAACGCTTGTCTATCCGTTTATCACGATGTTTTTAAACAGTTTCAAGCTCGCGGGCGATTTTGCAGCCGATATATGGGGCATACCGCTAAAACCGACGCTTGAAAACTACAAAGCCGTTTTTGAATACAGATGGCAGAAAACGGGCATTTTGGGGATGTTTTTAAACAGCGCGATTTTATCGGCGATAGGCGTGGGGATAGGTATTTTATTGTCGTGCATGACGTCGTACATCATCGCGAAATACCCGTTTAAAGGCAGTAAATTTATCTATTCCATGGTCGTTGTGTGCATGATGATTCCGACGACGGGGTCTCTTTCCGCAACATACAATCTGCTTTTCAAAACCAAACTTTTAAACAAGTTTATAGGCAATTTCCTTATGCAGGGCGGTTTCGGCGGCGTATTTTTGTACCTTTACGGATATTTCAAATCCGTTTCCTGGTCTTATGCGGAATCGGCTTTCATCGACGGCGCGGGGCATGCAAGGGTATTCTTTCAGATAATGCTTCCGCAGGTTATGGGCGGAGTTATGGCGTTTTTCCTTATCTCGTTTATAAGCGTGTGGAACGACTATTTCTCGCAATACCTGTTTTTGCGCGCTAAACCCACTATAGCCGTCGGAGCGTACATGCTCATGTCCAAGTATAAGTCTACGGGCGATTGGCCGAAAGTTTTTGCGGGAACTACGGTGGTTGTTATTCCTACGCTCATCTTTTTTGCGATTTTCAGCAGAAAGATAATGGATAACACTTCCGTGGGCGGAATTAAGGGCTGATACGAAAAATAAAAAAGGAAAGGAAAATGAAGAGAAAATTTATTTCGGCGGCGTTTTTCGCCGTGTGCATGTTGTGCTGCTTATTTCTCGCTTCTTGCGGCGGGACGGGCGGTCAATCGAGCGCGGGGCACACTCATGACCTTGTCACCGTTGCGGCAAAACCCGTAACTTGCACTGAAATCGGCTGGAAAGAGTACGTTTATTGCAAAGTCGAAGGGTGCGGATATACTACCATAAACAAAATAAGTCCGCTCGGACACTATATGGAAGAATTTCCCGAAGTTAAAGCGACTTGCACGGAAGAAGGGCATTCCGCTTACGGATATTGTAAGCGCGAAGGGTGCGACTATTCGATAGAAAAGGAAATATATCCCGCTACGGGACATAATTTAAAGTCTTTTCCCGCAAAGGCGGCGACGTGTACCGAAAACGGTTGTTCGGCGTTTGAAGCGTGCGTAAACGACGGCTGCGATTACGCCGAAGGGAAAACGCTTAAAAGCCCTGTCGGACATTTGCTTAAACAAGTAAAAGGCGACAAGGCAAATTGCATGAGAACGGGTTACGACGATTACGAACGCTGCCAAAGAAGCGGTTGTTCGTACAATACCAAAACAATTATAAAAGCAACGGGAACGGAGCATAACGTGATAAACGGCAAATGTTCGGTATGCGGATTTACCGCGGACGATCTCGCGGACTTTTTCGTCGATATAGAAAGCGGAAAAGAACCGGTCGTGTTGCAACTCACCGATCCGCAGTCGATAGATTCCGCGCAGGACAGGACGAACAGATTGGGCGCGGGCGAAAAGGCTTTTTACGCTACGGCTAATCTCAAGGCAAATTGCTTCGATTATATCGCGGAAACGATAAAAAACACCAATCCCGATTTAATAATCGTTACGGGAGATCTCGTTTACGGCGAATTCGACGATAACGGAAGTTTCTTCAAGGCTTTCGTAGATTTTATGGAAACGTTCGGAATTCCTTGGGCACCCGTTTTCGGCAATCACGAGGGAACGAGCACGATGGGCGTGGACTGGCAATGCGAGCAACTCGAAAACGCGGGACACTGCTTGTTCAGACAAAGAGAATTAACCGGTAACGGCAACTATTCCGTCGCAATCAGAGTCAGCGGTGAGATAAAACGTATTTTCTATATGGTAGATACGAACTCTTGCGGAGATCTGCATAAAAATTCTCTCGTGAACGGGCATACGTCGTCTGTCACGGGGCTTGCCAACGATCAGATGGAGTGGGTTACCGAAAGGGCTAAGGAGTTCCAAAAGTATTCGGGCGAGGGAATAAGCGTCGCTTGTCATATTCAACCCGAAATATTCGTTGACGCAATGAAAAAATACGGTTTCCCGAACGACGTTCCCGTTAATATCTACAAAGCCGAAAATCGCGCCGAAACCGATTTCGGATACCTCGGCAGAGGAATGAAAGGAACGTGGGACGTAAATAAAACGTTTTTCAACGCAATGAAGTCGTTCGGATTAGATTCCATGTTTGTCGGTCACGAACACAATAATTGCGGAAGCGTTATGTATGAAGGCGTAAGGCTTCAATACGGGCAGAAATCGAGCGCGTATGACCGTTTCAACGGCGTAGATCCTTCAACGCTCGCAATCGACGGCGGTTATGCGCCTAAGCCCGCGAATATAGTTCCGCTTATCGGAGGAACGGTTATTCCGCTCGAAACGGACGGAACGGTGAAAACGCCGTATATCTATCTTTGCGAAAACGCGGGCGGCAAAATAGAATGGGTTAAAAAGCAGATAACCGTGAACGGTCTTAACATGGGCGACGGATTAACCGCAGGAAGCGGGTTGTCCGCCGGAGCTGTTGAGTTTGGCGGCGTGAACGCGTATAAGATTACGGCAAACGAGCAAGGAAAAATTTTAATTACGCCGTCGCTTTTGGTAAATAAAACGAAAATAACGTTTTCGGTATTTATGCCGAAAACTTCTTCCGCAAAGTTGGACGGTCTCGGCGAATTTTCGATAAGAGTTAAGCCGAATTCGCTTGCGGGCAACGGGTATATAACGTTCGACTCCGATTCGACGGACGAAGCAAGAAAAATAATTTTCGGAGAGTGGAAAACCTATGAAGTCGACGTTTCTTCTTACGGATCGGGTTGTACCGAATTTTCGATTATCCTTGCCAAAGGCAACGTTATATACCTTAAAGACGTGACTATAATTTAAAAACGGGATTATAATCCCTCAAAAAAACGATAACGTAAACCGACAAACGGTTGAAATTATAAAAAACAGTCGGGAGACTTAAAATTCAAGAAGGAGAAAGATGAGAAAATTTCTAATCGCAATTTTAATTTGTTTCTCGGTCATTTGCTTAGCGGCGATGACGGCATGTTCGGACGGCGGAGACAGCGGATCGGACATCGGTAACAATTCGGCTTCAGAATCGGAAATAATTTCCGAAACTACTTCGGAAACGGTCAGCGAAACCGAAACAACAGATGAAAGCGAATCGGAAACCACAGACGAGAGCCAATCCGAAAGCCAATCGGAAAACGAACCCGAAGTACCTGTCGAAGTTGGTTACAAAATTGAAGTTTACGCCGAAATGCTTGACGGAACTTTTGTTAAATCCGACCTCGAAAGAAACGGAATGACGGGCGACCGTGTTGTTATAACCGCAGAAACTCTGCAGGGCGCGGGCGTTATTCCCGAAGGATATTATTTCGACGGAAGCGACGATCGCAACATTCTTACGATGACTTTAAAAAGAGAAGAAAATTCAGCTCTTAGGGTTTATCTTAAGCTTAACGAGTATGAAGTCGTTTTCAAAAACGAAGACGGAAAAGTTTTGCGGAGTATAAAAGTAAAGCACGGAGCAATGCCTGTGTACGAAGTAACTCCCATTAAAGCTGCGGATAAAACATATACTTACGAATTCAAGTCCTGGGATAAGGAAATAGTTGTTTGTAAGGAAAACGCAACCTACACGGCTGTTTATACCGCTAAATATATCGACTACACGATAACTTTCGATTTCGCAAACGGCGAAGACGCGCTTACGACGAATTATCATTACGGCGACGCGGTTACAGTTCCCGAGAACCCGACGAAAGAGGGATACACTTTCATTCGTTGGGATAAAGAGATCGCCGAGGCTTGCGAAGCTTCGGAAACTTACGTGGCTGTTTATGCGGAAAACGTAGAGTATACGGTAAAGCACGTTAAAAAGAGCGTTTTCGGCTACTCCGAGGTTATGGAAACCGAGCAGAAGAGCGGACATAAGCAGACGGACGTCACTACTTTCAAAAAGGAATACGACGACCTCGTTTATATCGATTACTCATTGGACGATACCGAAACGGTAGTCGAGTTCTACTACGGAGCGGACGGAATAACCTATAACACGCCGAACTTCACTCCGACGGGATATACGGGATACGGAAGTTATACCGAAAAGGGAAAAGTAACCGACGGCGACCGCGTGTACGACAACGTGTACGAGGCGAGCGTTACGGCGGGAACCGATACGGCGATGCTCAATATCGCTTACGGCGACAACGTAGGCAAATATCTTTTCCTGCCCATAAAGCAGAACTACAATTACGTGGGCGGAGATTTGCAATTTATCGACGGAAAAGGCGTTTACCATAACGCTAACGATTATCCGCTGTGGTTCGATAAAAACGGCAACGCGATCGTCTATTCTACCTCGAATACCGATTGGATGGTAATGGCTGTTCTTTTAACCGAAGCCGACTACCCGAAGGACGGGGCGTTGAACCTCAATCTCTTCGTGTGGAGACTCGGAACCGTTCAGATCGGTGAATTTACGTATATCACCGAGGAACAGTTCAATTCTCTTTTCAGCAAAACTTATTCGACTGTCAATCACTATGTGAGAAATATAAACGGTTCGTTCACGCTTGCAGAGACCGAGCATGACGTTACCTGCGTTGTTACTCCTGCCGCTAAAACTTATGACGGACACGTTTTCGGATACCTTAACACAACCGAATCGGTATGCGATATGTATTATGAACTTGACGGAATAACATTCAGCGTTCCGAAATTCACTGCGGTGGGCTACGAGTCGGGTAACGGAAGTTATACCGAAAAAGGAATTGTGACAGACGGAGCGGCAATTTTCAACAACGTATACGAAGCGAAAATCGAAGCGGGAACGGCTTCGGCATTTCTGAATATCGGATACGAAGATAACAACGGAAGATGGTTGCTCCTTCCGATAAAACAGAACTACGGTTATGTTGGCGGAGAGTTGCAATTCATCAACGGAAAAGGCGCATATCAGAACGGAAATAATTACCCGAAGTGGTTCGATAAAAACGGATCGGAAATAACATACGACGCGAACTACACAGATTGGATGATTATGGCGATTTACCTCGACGAGACTAATTTCCCCGCGAAAGGCGCGTTAAACGTCAATTTGTTCGTATGGAGATTAGGCACTGTACAAATCGGGGAGTATGCGTTCGTAACTCAGGCGCAATTCGACGTGCTGTTGACGGTAAGTCAGGCTTAAACTGCTTATAAATATGCAGAACGCGGTTGTTTGATAATCGCAAATATGGCGGTTTATATAAAAATTAAAACTTAAAGTTATTTCGGGCGGCGGCTTTTCTGCCACCGCCCGAATTCTACGATAGTGAGGAAATATTATGAAATATGAAAAACCCGTTGTAACGGTTTTATTCGCTAAGACTGAGGATATAGTAACAGAATCGACTTACGAGCCGAACAAAGACTATAACGTCGGCGAAGGTTGGTTTTAACCTATGAACTCGATAATAAAAATCGCAACTTTACTGTCGGTTCTGATTATCGCTTGCAGTATCTTTTTTTCTTGCGGAAAGGAGAGCGGCAACGATCGGGATAGCGGAGATAGCGCCGAAGTTTCGGAAACTATGGAAAAAAGCGACGGCGAGAGCCTTGAAACGTCGGAATCTTCGGATAAAAGCGATGAGAATTCCGAAACCTCGGAAACGACAAATGGCGACGCCGAAAACGGCAGTTCATCGGAAGAGACAGTAAGTGTCATAACGGACGGAGGAAAATATGACTTTGACAAATAAAAGGAAGAGAATTTCAGGCATATTGCTTGTTTTTGCGGCAATTGCCTGTATTATGCTGGGCGTGGGGAGTATGCATAAAACCGCGGCTGCAGACGGGGAGTTCGAATGCAGCGAGACAAAGTGTCTTCTCAGTAACGATAAAACGGGAATGCTTATAGCAACCGCAATCAAAAATTACGATTATGTTTACGAAATCGGTTACGAGTTTACAAAAGGCTCGGCAAGCGAAAACGATTTTACGGCAACCGACCGCTATTTCAGAGAAATAAGCAAAGGCGGAAAGTCGGTTACGGCGGGCGATATTTTCGGCTCGAATTATGCCGACGCCGTTCTTGCGGTTTGGGAAATTACTTACGATTCGAATATTGAGTACGAATTCAAGTTCTACGCGAAAGTAGGTAAACTCGGCTCGGACGGACAGACGGTAGTTAAGCAAGACCCCGAGAAAATCGTATATAGTGAAACTAAAAACGTAGTAACATACACCGAGGTTAAACACTACATAAGAAATATCAACGGTTCGTATACTTTGAAAGAAACCGAAACTAACGTGCCGTGCATGGGTACGCCTTCGGCGAAGACTTACGCGGGTTATGAATACGGCTCTAAGAACGTTGTCGGCTCGGTTTGCAATATGTACTATGAATTAGAGGGAGTAACTTTCTATTCGGCTAATAACATATACAAATGGAAGCCCGACGTGTCGAGTTATCAAATAATCGACGGTGGAGCAACGACTTACAACTCAGAATACAGACCTGCAACGAAAAAGATTGAAACTATATCTCAGAGCGGCGAAGGCGCATATTTCGGTATCGACGATATAGGAGACAGGGCGGGTAAATATCTAATTTTTGCAATCAAGACTGCTTTCACGGCGATTGATTCGACTGTTCCGCAATGCAACAATGCGGGTAACGCGACTATAAGTTATTTCGATGCGAACGGTGATGTTACAACCTATGATAAAACAACGACCGAATGGTATGTTGCGGCTATAGAAATAACGGAAGCTCTTGTTAAAAACGGGAATATCGGACTTGATTTCTTCTGTTGGAGCGCGGGTACGGCTATTGTTGGAGATTATGCGTTCATTACTCAGGAGCAATTTCTTGAGTTCTTCGGAACAACTTATTCGGCTGTAAATCATTACGTGAGAATGGGCGACGGTTCGTTCGCGTTAAAGGACAGCGAGACTGACGTAACGTGTATAGGAACTCCCACGGCTAAAACTTACGCGAACCGTGTATATAGTTCTATGACTACAACCGATACTGTTTGCGATATGTTCTACGAATACGACGGAATAACGTTTAATTCGGCAAACGACATATACAAGTGGAAAGGAGCTGTTGCGAGCTACCGGGTAATCGACGGCGGAGCAATGGCTTATGACGGAAAATACAGACCTACTACGAAAAAAATTGAAACAATCTCGCAGAGCGGTGATGGCGCATATTTTGGGTTTAACGATATAGGCGACAAAGCGGGTAAATATCTTGTTTTTGCAATAAAAAATGGTTTTACGACGACGGCGATTGATCCTACCGTTCCGCAATGGAACGGTGCTGGCAATGCGACCATAAGTTATTTCGACGTGAACGGTAACGCTACAACATACGACAAAAAAGTAACCGAATGGTACGTTGCGACTGTGGAAATAACAGAAGCCCTTGCGACAAACGGAAATATTGGTCTTGACTTCTTCTGTTGGAGTATGGGAGCGGTGACCGTTGGAGATTATGCTTTTGTTACTTCGGAACAACTCGAAACGCTTTTCTCGACGACTTATTCGACCGTAAATCATTATGCGAGGAATATAGACGGTTCATTCACTCTTGTAGAAACCGAAAATAACGTAACTTGTATCGGTCTTCCCACGGCGAAAAATTATTCGGCGCATGTTTATAGTACGGCAACCGTAATCGATGGTGTCTGCAATATGTTCTATGAGTATGAAGAAATAACGTTCAGCACTCCTAACTTCACTGCAACGGGTTTTGACGGAGTAGGCGGTTATGTTGAGAAAGGAACGATTGAAGATGGAACTTCGATTCGCTGCAACGTATATGAAGCAACTGTTAATTCGGGAGCGGGCGAGGCTCGTCTTAATATAGCCTACGGAAACAATACTGATAAATGGTTGATTCTTCCTGTAAAACAGATCTATAGCCAAGTCAACAGCGAACTGCAATTTATAGACGGAAGCGGCGGTTGGCATACCGATAATAACTATCCGACCTGGTTTGATATAAGCGGAGCGACGATAACCTACGATTCAAGTTATACAGGTTGGAAGATTATGGCTGTCTACCTTGATTCGACTTCTTTCCCTGCAAACGGCGCGTTAAACGTCAATTTCTTCTTATGGAATCTCGGTGCGGTTCAAATCGGCGAGTATACTTTCGTCACGCAGGAACAATTAAATCTTCTCGGTTATTATTCGGGTTCGGAAACGAGCGATATTCAAGTCAACGGCTGGGTCGCTCCCGAATCGTATTCGGACGATATGCTTGAAAAAATCGCGGCGGCGGGCTTGACTTCGGTCAGTTTCGCCGCGGCGGGAACGCAGTATATCGCCCCTGCGGGCTTGTCTGCGAGCAAAGACATAATCAAACAGTACGCTAAATACGGAATAAACGTTTATACCGTAGGCGGAATCGATGATTTCGCGAGTATAGGAGATTTTGCGAACTACGGCAACGTTTTAGGGCTTATGCTCGACGAACCGAATAAATCGCAAATTGGCGAGATTGCGGCGGCTGTTGACACTTTTAATCTGGCAAACGTAGGAAATAAAGTTCTTATCGTAAACTTGCTCCCTTCCTATGCAAGCGCGGTCGCTTCGGACTTTTCCACCTATTCGGCTTATCTTCAATACCTTTATGACAAAGTACTCAGCAAGTTGAAGTGCGAGTTGTGGATATCCGTTGACAGATATCCGATAGTACGCGACGCAAAAGGCAATCCTACGCTCGATTCGGGTTGGCTCGACGATGTGGAAGCTGTGGCAACGTTCGCGAAGACTTACGGTCTTAAAAAGAATTTTTTTATTCAGACCATGCCTTACGGCTTGGGCGGTTTTAACGATTCTCACGACAGAACGCCCACAAAAGCGGATATAACTTTGCAGTATTACGCTTTGCTCGCTTACGGTTACGACAGCATATCGCTTTTCTGTCTCGGAACGCCTGCGCCCGACGGCACTACGTTTTTAGACGGACAAAACGCGATGATTAACCGAAACAACGAGACTACCGATATTTATACCGCAGTGAAAGAGGTCAACGAAGAACTCAACAAATTCGACTTTATATTGAACAGGTTTTCCTGGGATGCCGCGGTTTTGGAAACGAGTTCGCTTTTCACCTCCGTACAGGCTAAAAAAATAGGGTTGAAAGATATTTCGTCAACGAAAAACGCGCTGTTTTCCCATCTTGTGGACGAAACGAGGGGTAGAGAAGCATATTGCGTTGTAAATTATAACGACACAAGTTTAAATTACACGAATACAATCACCTTGACTTTCTCCGGCGAAACGATTTTGACTGTTATTCAGAACGGAGGATTCAGAACGGTTACTTCTACAAGCGGAAAATTCACGTTTACACTGGGAGTTGGGGAAAGTATCATAGTTATTAAATAAAAAGGAAATGAAGCGTTAAGGTTATCGGCTTTTAGCCTTAACGCATAAAATTGTATGATTAACTTATCAAGACTCGGCGTTATGCTCGATTGTTCGCGCAACGCCGTTATGAAACCCGGAAAAGTTAAAGAATTTATAGACATACTCGCCAAAATCGGCTACAACGTTTTAGAGCTTTATATGGAAGATACATATGAAATCGAGGGCGAGCCTTATTTCGGATATTTAAGGGGTGGATACACCGCTCAGGAGCTTAAAGATATCGACGCTTACGCGGAGGAAAAAGGCGTGGAGCTTATCCCCGCTATCCAGACCCTCGCGCATTTCAACAATCTCGCGAAATTGCCGCATTATGAGGATATAATCGATATAAACGATATTCTGCTTGTCGAAAACGAAAAGACTTACGCGCTTATCGACAAAATGTTTAAAACGCTTAGCGAAACCTTTTCTTCAAGGCTCGTTAATATCGGCATGGACGAGGCACACCTTATAGGGCTTGGCAAATATCTTGACGCTCACGTGTTTACCGACCGTTACGAGCTTCTTATCAGACATCTCGGAAAGGTTGCGGCGATAGCGGACAAATACGGGTTCACCCTGCATATGTGGAGCGATATGTTTTTCCGCATCGGCAATCGGGGAAAGTATTACGGCAAGGATTTATGTATTTCCGAGGGGTTGTCGGAGAAAATTCCGCGCAACGTCGAGCTTGTTTATTGGGATTATTATCATACCGAAACCGAGGACTATGAATCTATGATGTCCGCCCATAAGTCGATTAACGACGATTTTTGGTTTGCGGGCGGCGCGTGGAGCTGGGGCGGATTCGCGCCTTTTAACGGCTACACGATGAAAACTATGAAAGCGGCTATGCAAGCTTCGGAGAAATATAACGTCAAAAATATTTTCGTTACGATGTGGGGCGACGACGGAAAAGAATGTTCTTTTTTCTCGCTTTTGCCGTCCTTATATGCGATAAAACAATATTCGATCGGTAATTTTGACGAAAAGTCCATCGCTATCGGGTTTAAAAGCTGTTTCGGCATTGATTTTAACGATTTTGTCCTTCTCGATATCCCGAATTTGCTTCCTGTGAAACACGAGGAGCTGGAAACACCCTGCAAAGCATTGCTTTATTGCGACCTGTTTTTGGGGATTTTGGACGATTTAGTCGAAGAAGAGGGCGAAATTCCATATAAAGAATACGCAACGAAACTTTCCGAGGCGGGCAAAAGAGCGCGAGAATATAAGTATCTTTTTGATACGTTGTCTTCGCTTTGCAGTGCTTTAGAGTTTAAATGCGATATGGGCGTGCGCTTAAGAAAAGCGTATAAGTCGGGCGATAAGTCGATTATCGGAAAAATTTGCGCGGAATTGGATATAACGATTTTACGAATAGATGAGTTTTATAAAAACTTCCGCGCGTTGTGGATGCGCGAAAATAAACCGTTTGGTTTCGAGGTTCATGACGCGCGTTTCGGCGGGCTGAAACAAAGGCTCACATCCTGCAAAGAGAGGCTTGAGGACTACATAAGCGGGAAAATCGATCGTATAGAAGAGCTTGAAAAAGAAATCCTTCCATACAGAGATAAGCCCACATTATATTTCAATATATATCGTCGGCTAATCTCCGTAAGTGAAATTTAAATTTTATCAGATGGGGCAAAGACAGTGAGATAAAGTATCTTTACGACTATTTTAACAAAAACGAGGAAGGCGAGCAGGTCTTCCTTTTTTTGTGTAAAAATCAGCTAAAATAATAACGGTATGCAGGATATCCGCTGTAAATTTTGCAATGTAATTCGCACGAAAATATGTCGCGCGAATTACGATTATAACAATTTATTCGGGAGTGTTATTGTTGCAAATTGACAGACGGAATCTTTGACGAGGCATGTTTTCGAGTGTATACCGTGAACGGCAACTTGTTTGTAATACCACTTTTTACGGCAGTTTTTAACGGCGACCACGCCTCTGACAAGTTCCCCGTCGTTCTTTGTGAAGTAAGCATAAAAACGTGTTCTTCCGACGTGTTCGGGTTTTAGTATATCGTCACAGTGTTTTATCTGTTTTTGTATGTATTTCGGTATAGGTTTTATTTTTTCTATTTTCATAGTTTCACCTCGATATCGTTGCCGAAAATGGAATAAAGTGTTTTTATCATATTGTCTGTTTTGAAGTCTTTTTGATTGAGTATTTCGCCTGTATCTTGGTCTACGGGAACTTCCGTAAAGTACATAGTGATATAGCCTTGGAATTCATCTTCCCTTCCGTTTATAGGACGACAATGTTTTTCAACGTCATTGAAAATACGGATATACGGCTTGCTGTTTTTAGAAATGCAAGGACAGAGTAAATTACCTTCTGCAAGGTAACCGAAACCGGATAATTTTTTATCCGATTACTTAGCCATTAAAAAGTCATATTTATCAAGCCTAAAAGCCGTCTTTTTTGCATATTTTTGCAAATTCTCGCTCGATGTATTGATATACA
>JAJWOJ010000255.1 GCA_021635425.1 Clostridiales bacterium
TTTGTCTTGCAAAGCAAACAGTTCTTTCTTGTAACGGCTTTCCAAATCACGAAGTCTTGCCATTTCCATATCGAGTTCCATTTTTCGCTTGATTTTCGGATTTGCTGACGTGATTGCCTTGATTTCTGCATAAGAAAGCGTTGCCTCGTCAATGTCGTCGGCTTCACGCACCGTCATATCCCCTTTTTCCACCTGCGAAATAAACCGCTGTTTGGTTTCAAGTATCTGATACGAATAACTGTCAAACGTTCTCTCTTCCGCATAGGTGTAAATACGAATGATCTTGTTCCTATTTCCCTGCCGAATGCCGCGCCCATCTCTCTGAATAAGGTCGCGCGGACGATATGGTGCGTCCAAATGATGTATCGCAACGAGCCGTTCCTGCACGTTCGTTCCCGCGCCGCATTTCTCGGTCGAGCCGATTAAAACCCTTATCGTTCCCGCCGTAACCTTATCGAACAGGTCTTGTTTTGCCTTGTCCGTGTTTGCGTCGTGGATAAAAGCAATCTCGGTTTCGGGAATACCGCGCTCAACGAGTTTGTGTTTCAGGTCGTTATATGCGTCGAAGTCTGTTCCATACACATATTCCGAATAAGGCTTTTTCGGAGTAGACAAATCACAAAACACAAGTTGCGTCCCTTTAATATCTGTCGAGTTCTTCCATTCTTCGTAAACATTGTCGGCGCAATAATTGAGCTTGCTTCCGCTTTCGTCGGAAAGCAACGGATCGATACATCTCGGATCGAGCGCGAGTTTCTTTCCATCGCCCGTAACCTTTAACATATTGTCGATATGCGGATCAACGCCACCTGCGTAAATCGCGTCTGCCCTTTTCGCTATTTCTTCGGTTAAGTTGATTACCGTATCGCTCGGCTTTAAGGTGATAACCTTTCGCTCTACTTCCGGCACGTCAAGTTTTACATCCGTCTTTACGTCCGCAAACGAGTGATACAGCGTTAAAAGTTCGGGCAGATTCGTAAACTTTGCAAATCTCGTTCTTGCCCTGTATCCTTTACCGGACGGTGCAAGTTCGAGTGCCGTTACCGTTTCGCCAAAGTCGGCAGCCCAAGCATCAAAATAGTCGATACCGAGTTTTTCAAGCGTGCGCTTCTGCAAGTACGTTTGCATTGTGTACATTTCCGTCATACTATTGGAAATAGGCGTACCCGTCGCAAACACAACGCCTTTATCCCCGCCGTGCAGTTCGTTGATATACTCAATCTTTAACTGCAAGTCGCTCGCTCTCGCGCTCGCCGCGTTTGAAATACCTGCTACGTTATTCATCTTCGTGTAAAGAAACAGGTTTTTATATGCGTCCGCTTCGTCCACGAAAAGATAGTCAACGCCGAGTTTCTCAAAGATAAGCACGTTATCTTTCTTCGATTCGTCAAGTAATTTCTTTAACTGCGCCTCTCTGCCTTTTTTGATACGCTCCAAGTTCTTGACAGAACCGGACGGCGAATTACTGTCCTCCCATTGCATTTCGATACTACGCTCGATTGCGGCTATTTCTTCCTGTATTTTTGCTATCTGTCGTTCAGGCGAAATATTGATTTTCGCAAAACTCGACTGCGCTATGATAACGGAGTCCCAATCGCCCATTGCGACTTTCGACACGAACTGCTCGCGGTGGTCTTTGTCCAAATCGTCTTTGGTTGCAATCAGGAGTTTCGCCGTCGGATATAGTTCCCTGAACGAATTAGCCCATTGCTGTACCAAGTGATTCGGTACGGCTATCATAGGCTTTTTCGCCAAACCGTACTGACGGAGTTTCATCGCCGCCGCGCATATCGTGAAAGTCTTGCCGCTACCAACAATGTGGTGAAGTAACGTATTTCCGCTTGTAATAATTCGGTGTACCGCGTCTTTTTGGTGCGGGCGAAGTTCGATTGCGGGATTCATTTCGGGAAAACGCAAGTAACTTCCGTCGTACTTCGGCAAGCGAATTTGATTGAACAGTCTGTTGTAGATTGTTTCGAGTTCGTCGCGCCTTTGCGGATCTTTGAATATCCAATCCTTAAACGCTTCAACAATTTTGTTCTGTTTCTCCCTTGCTGCTACCGTTTCCGAATTGTTCAAAACTCGTTTTTCTCTGCCATCCGCGTCCAAAACCGTATCGTAAATCTGCGTTGAACGCTGATTCAGACAGTCCTCGAACAGGCGGTATGCGTTCGCTCGGTTTGTTCCGTAAACGCTCGTTACGTTCATCCCGCCGTAGTTTCGCGCATACTGCGTTCGGTCGATACGCCAACTACCGTCGTGTTTGTTGTAGTAAAGTTCCACACCGTCGCGGTAGTAGTACGGCATACCTATAAGCTCGCAGAAGAACTCTTTATACAGTTCTTTGTCTATCCAACTTGTTCCGACTCTGACCGCAATATCCGAAGCCCTGACGGGCGAAGGTTGCACTTCCCGTAAAGCCGAAATATTCTTGTCGTAGTCAATTAAATCGGGGTTACTTTGCTTCATTCTTTCGGCGGCTTGCAGTTTATCCACCACTCTGCCTGAAAGATACTCTTCTGCCGTTTCAAAGCCCGAATATTTATCTTCCGGGTTGACCGCTACAGGATTACGAAATACTGCGTTACCGAGTTCGGCAAGCACGGTGTCGTAATCTTTCTTTGTGAGTTCTTCGATATACGAAATATCTACTGAGCCACGCTCGTTTTTGCTTATCTGCAACGCCTCGAAACAATCGTCGGTACTTGTTACCGCCGTGTACGGTCTTATAGTCCTTTTTGTAAATACATCTGCTTTCGTTACCGTTTCTTCATCATCAGAAACGTTCTCGCAAGCAAACAAAAGCGCGCTGTCGCCGTCGGGCTTAAAAAGTCGCAAGTTATTTTTGCTGTTGATATACCCGAAACGCTTGACGAACATATCGTATCTTGCGCCGAGTTGCCATTGCTCACGGGTTAAAACGTCGTCCGAACAGCCTTCTACCTGCAAGTCCAAAACTTTACGAAGTTGCTTTCGGATAGCAATCATTTCGACGATTCTCTGATAAGCGTCTTTCGGGAACGACGGCACGGGTTGTTCCACCATACTGTCGCCCACGCGCATATACAGTTTGCCGTTTACCGCTTTCAGGTTCATCGGCTTGACGTCGTAGTCTACCTCGACTTCTTCTTTGCTTTCCGCTTCTTCCGTGTATTCGGGATTGACGTAAAAATCTTGCGGTAATCGACTTATAGCCGTGTTTATTGCTTCCGATAAATCTCTGCCGTCGGGCTTAACCGTTATATCTTCCGCGCCGTAAAGCCCGTGTTCTTTGGCAAGTATACCGAGTACCATTTCAGGGTGAGCGATGTAGTAATTATTTATCTCGTACCCTTCTTCGGTCTTACCCGTTGAAAGCCATTCGGTATTTTCAACGCCCGCGTTTATTCTTTCTTCACGCTTACGAAAAAACAAAATATCCGTTACGACTTCGGTATTCGCCGTCTGCTTGAACGCCGTATTCGGTAGTCTTACTGCGCCCACAAGTTCGGCTCTGTCCGCGATATACTTGCGGATAGACGGATTTTGTTTGTCCATCGTGCCTTTGCTTGTGATAACCGCCATTAAGCCGTTTGGCTTTATTTTGTCAATACCTTTTGCGATAAAATAATCATGGATATAAAAGTTATACTTGTTGTAATCGGGATCGAAAACGGTATAACCGCCGAACGGAACGTTTGTAACCATAAGGTCGAA
>JAJWOJ010000256.1 GCA_021635425.1 Clostridiales bacterium
CGGATCAATAACAGAGGTATTTTTTCTATGACATTCGGAAAAACGGGTAAAAGAATTATCATCGAAAACAAGCGCAGAGCGGGTTTTTCCCTTCTGATGCTTGCTATCCCCATCGCGCATTTTCTGGTTTTTTACCTGTATATAAATTTAAGCTCGTTCGCTTTGGCGTTCAAGAAATACGAGATCATCAGCGGCGTGGGAATGGTGACGAAATTCGCGAAGCTGGATAACTTCAAAAACGCGCTCGGTCAGCTGTTCAGCGCGAACGGTTGGCTCATGATTAAAAATTCGCTTATTTTCGAGGCGATAAATCTGTTTTTCGTTACGCCGCTCACGCTCATTTTCTCTTTTTATATCTATAAAAAGTGCTTTATGAGTAAATTTTTCAAGGTTATGCTGTTCATGCCGTATATCCTTTCTGAAATAATCGTGGCAACGCTTTACAGATGCATGACGAACAACGTAATACCGGAAATAATGAGCAGTTGGTTCCACGTTGCCGACGCGACGAAATTTCAGCTTCTCACCGAAGAATCGACTAAAAGAGGCGCGGCTATAATTTTCAACATAATTATGTGGTTCGGCATAAACAGCCTTATTTATTCGAGTTCTATGGAAGACGTCAATATCTCCATGTCCGAGGCGGCGCAACTCGACGGAGCTAACGTCGCTCAGGAATTTATATACGTCACGATACCCACCATTTTTCCGACGATAGTAACGCTTTTCACCGTCGCTTTGGCGGCGCTGTTCACCGATCAGTTCAGAATGTTCTCGCTGTATAAATTCAACGAGGTAGGCTCGCTTGAAAATATCGGGCATTTTCTGTATATGGAAGCAAGCAGAGTAGGAAAAACTTCGGGCGGAGGACAGAGTACCACAAACAACACTTACGGCTCGTTGTCGGCGATGGGGCTTTTGCTTTCTTTCGTTGTAATTCCCGTAACGCTTATAACGAGACATCTTTTAAACAAATACGGACCGAGGGCGGATTGATATGAAAAAAAGAGTTGAAAGAAATACGGTTACGACCGTTATATTCGCGATAGTTTTCGCGGTTCTCATTATCTATTCGCTGTCCGTTATCATCACTCTTTTATGGGGAGTGATGACCTCGCTCAAAAGTCTTGAAGACATTAACGGCGGATTTAACTTTTACACGAAAAAGAACATTCTCGGCTTTCCCGACCTCAATTCCACTCACGTATGGGTTGACACCGAAACGGGAGAAGAATATATTTATCACAGCCGCAGAGAGTTCTTTCAGTTATTCAATTACAAACAGGTAATAGAACTCTTTACCTACAAAAAGACGACTTCTTTTTACGTAAGCGGCAGATCGGGCGCTACTACGCATTTTCAGAAGGTGTGGTTCGGCGGGTCGGCAAGCGGCGCGAATTACGCTTCGTTTATCGACATACTGATAAACACTATTCTTTATACGTTCGGCGGCGCGGCAATAATGTGCTTCATGCCCGCGCTCACGGCTTACATAACCGCGAAATACGATTACGTGTGGTGCAAAGCTCTGCACATGATAAACATCGTTATAATGTGCATACCGGTGGTAGGGAGATACCCCACCGAACTCACTTTTTTGAGAAACAGCGGTTTATACGACAACATGCTCGGCAATTACGTGCAGAAAATGACGGGTTCGGGAACGTACTACCTCGTGTACTACGCGTTCTTTAAAGGGCTTTCAAACGTCTACAGAGACGCCGCTTCTATAGACGGCGCGTCCGAGTGGATGATAACTTTCAGAATTTATTTTCCGCTTGCGCAGAAAATGATTCTTACGGTATTCCTCATTCAGTTCGTAAACCTGTGGAACGACTATCAGACGTTATATCTGTATCTTCCGTCTTATCCCACGTTTGCGTACATGGTATACTATAAAGTAATCGAAGCGACGGACAACACGACGTTTCAGGAGTTGCATATGAAAACGGCGGCGTGCATGTTCCTTGCCCTTCCGGTTCTCATATTGTTCATTATTTTCAAAGACAAACTCATGGGCAGCATATCGCTCGGCGGTATCAAAGAATAAGGAGAAAAACGGTGAAGACTAAAAAGACGAAAATTTTATCGGTTCTGATTGTCGGCGTGATCGCGTCGCTCGCGATAATGCTTATATCCGGACTTAAAAATTCCGACGGCGTTTACGCCGCCGAAGTTTCGGTTGACGGAATAAGAACCGAATACTTATATAAAGACACGGTGAACGTTCCCAAAACGGCAACCGTGACAATCGACGGGAAAAATTACGAATCCGATTCGTATTACGTCGTTCTGCCTGACGGCAACCGCGTTTTGTCGTCGAAGCTTACGCTGGACGAATGCGGAAATTATTCGATCGTTTACGAAAAAACGGTTGACGGCAAACGTTATAGCGCGGCTAAGACTTTTTCCGTAAAGAAAAAGGTTTTCGAGCTGACTTCGGGCAGCGAAAGCATGGAATACGGAACGCTTAACAATCAGTTCGTTGCGGTGGGAAATCCCGAAGGTCTTAAAATAGGCTTGGCGGAAGGCGACGTTTTCGCTCTCAATAAGCCGTTCAACATTTACGAAAACAATCTTAAAGATCTCATTTCGTTCAACTGCATGCAGACCGAACCCGTGCTTTGCAATTTCATTACGTTAAGACTTACCGACTGTTACGACCCGTCGGTATATCTCGACATAACTTATAAACGCGGCGAGAGATATTATTCCACGAACATCGTTGCGGGAACTTGCGGCGGCAAAACGGTCGGGCTTGTTCAGAACGAACAGGGCAACGTCAAAGTGGGCGGCAAGTCTTTCGAGATAGGCAAGGAAGGTACGACCGTATACGGAAACAATCCGGACAACGGCAACTATTCCAACCTCAGCTATTATCTCGACACGACGGATAAAAACAAAATCAAGATTTACGTCCGCGTAGGCGACGGAACGTCGAACGCGCTCGTTTCGGAACTTAATAACGACAAGGCTTATCAGTATTCGTTCAAAGGGTTCACCGACGGAAACGTATTTTTGTCTCTTCGCGTTCAGTCGCTCGTAGGCGTGAACGAAGCTCCGATAGAAATCGCGAAATTCGGCGGACTTTCGGGCAAAGGCTTTTTGACGACCGAATATTATAAGGACGATTTAAGCCCGATTTTCCTTCCGGACGATTTTGAGAAAGAATATAAAATAGCGGTCGGAAAGGAAGTTATCGTTCCCGAAGTCAACGTTGAGGATGATTACGGCATAAGAGGACTTGCGGACTACGCCGTCACTTACGAAAAAAATACCGCGAGCGCAAGCAGCGTAAGCGTTAAAAACGGAAAATTCGTTCCGAATAAAAAGGGCGCGTATACGATAGATTATTTCGCTTACGACGTTTACGGCAACAGAAGCGAGCTTTCGGTAGGTCTTTACGCCGTTGAAGCGGAAAACGGCATTACGGCGACCGTTAAACTCACCGAAGACGTTTCGGCGGGCGAGAGATACAAACTTTCGGATATAGCGGAAATCGCTTCGCTTAACGAAAACATTCTCGACGTCGCCGTGACGATTAAAACGCCGAAAGGCGAAACAATCGAAGCGGAAAGCTTCTCGCAGGTTTACGTGTTCGACGAAGTGGGGACGTATTCGATTAAATATGCTTATTCCGACATGTTTTACGGCGGAGAAATCGCGGCGGACGTGAACGTCGTGCCGAACG
>JAJWOJ010000257.1 GCA_021635425.1 Clostridiales bacterium
GTTGACCGTCGCCGTGGATTTTCCCGCGGTGGTTGACAAGTCGGAAACCGACTTTTAGTATTACTGAATATATAAAAATATACAAACATTCGACAAAACACATTACGGAAAGGTGTTGACTGAGTGGTTTTACGTAAAATACTCATCGAAAGGGAATACGCTTAGGAATATTATGTTAAGTTTTAACATAAAGAAAATCTTTTCGCTATCTTTTTATTGTTGTTGTCGCATATTGCAATCTGCATTATTTTCGATTTTTTTACCGAAATATGTTGACAACAATAACAAATAATGTTATTATTAAATATAACTACACGAATAGTGAGCCTTTTTAGTCGGGTTTCAGGCATGTAAGGCGGTTTAATTTCCGGAAGGGTAAGACGGGTTATGAGAAAGCTTAACGTTGAAATTCTTAAACAAAATATTACGAGCCGAGCCGAAAAACAACTGAACGAAAACAGATTTTCGGGCGCGTCGGCAGCGGTATATCAAAACGGAGAACGTGTTTTTAAGGGTTGTTTCGGCGATGCGGACGACGGTACGCTTTATCGTATCGCTTCGATGACAAAGCCGATCACCGCCGCGGCGGTATTAAAAGCGTTTGAAGAAAGGAATATTTCTCTCGATACGAAAATCACAGAATTTCTTCCCGACTTCAAAAATCCGATAATAGGCGAAAAACGCGGCGATAAAATAGTCCCTGCCGGGAAGGCCGATTCGATACCGACCGTAAGATCGTTATTGTCTCATTCGTCGGGTATTGGTTGCGGTGAAATCGGATGGATGCAAACGGACAACTTCCCGTTCGGGAAATTTACTTCGCTGAAAGATCTTGTTGATGCCGAATCGCATATTTTGTTGAGTTTTGAACCGTTTTCCGACGCGTATTACAGTCCCATCGCTTCTTTCGATATCGCGGCGCACATAATCGAAATTGTTACGGGCGAAGAATTCGGGAAGTGGTTAAACGACAATATTTTTAAGCCGCTTGCGATGAAAGACACAACGTTTACCCCTACCGCTCCGCAGTGGAAGAGAGTTGCGAAAATGCATGTTTACGGCAAAGAGAAAGGTTTGGTCGACCCGATGAAAAACGATTGCGTTTATGACGGCGTTCCTGCGGTTTGCCATTGCGCGGGCGCAGGGCTGATATCTTCCATTGTAGATTATGCCGGGTTCGCATTAATGCTGTTAAACGGCGGATTGTGTGGCGGAAAACGGATTCTTACGGAACGGACTATAAATGAAATGGATACTCCACAACCGCCGCTTGCGGGCAGGGTAATTCCGGAATACTGGGGATTGGGAGTTCGGGTTACAAGCAAGTATAATAATTATTTGCCGGAAGGCTGTTTTGGCTGGAGCGGCGCATACGGAACTCATTTCTGGGTTGATAAAGCCGATAAAATAGTTTCGGTGTATATGAAAAACAGCAGATTCGACGGCGGGTCGGAGGCTTCTACGGCGAGGGATTTCGAAACCGACGTTATGAATTCATTTAATAAATAAGCGAAGGAGACTTGCAGATGTATAAAACCATCAGACCGGGAAAAGTTCTTTACGATACCGACGGACGCGTCGTTCAGGCGCACGGCGGTTCTATATTGTATCATAACGGAAAATTTTATTTTTACGGAGAAAACAAAGAGGGGATTACCGGCACGGCAACGGGGGAACGCTGTAAAAACTGGACGAACGGAGTGAAGGTGTATTCGTCCGACGATTTGTATAATTGGAAAGACGAAGGTATAATTGCATTAAGCAATCGGGAAGGCGCGGTTTTTTATCCTGAAAACATAACCGATCGCCCGCATATTTTATATAACGAAAAAACAGGGCTTTTCGTTATGTGGGCAAAATGCAGCAAAGTTCCGTTGGACGAATTGAAATATTGCGTGTACGCCGTGGCGGTGAGCGAAGATATAACGAAGCCGTTCAGGGTTGTTGCCGAACTCGATAAGTACCATGCCGGCGATTTCGATCTGGTTAAAGACGGCGGCAAAGCGTATATAATTTTCGAAAATCCGCACGATTCGATGTATTGCGTCACGTTAAACGATGACTACACCGATTTTACCGATGAAATGTCAATTCATATTCCCAAGCCGTTTCCGCCTTTTACGAGAGAAGCGCCGGCATTTTTCAAACGCGGAGGAAGAAAGTTTTTGTTAACTTCCGGAACCACGGGTTATTTCCCGAACGAAACGGTTTTATATGAAATAACCGATTTTCACGGGGAGTGGAGAGAACTCGGTAAGCCTTGCGTGAACGACGTGAATAAAAATTCTTTCGCGTGTCAGTTTTCTTCGGTGTTCAGGCATCCGTTTATAAAAGATTTGTATATCGCGTTGGGCGACAGATGGCTGAGGGATTTGCCGGTTAACATGCCTGATATAAACGCGATTTACGAAAGAATGTTCGATAAAACCAAAGAGCCTCTTCCCGACGGGTTCACTACGACGGCATTGTCCGACGAAAACACTTCGGAAGCGACTTACGTCTGGTTGCCGGTGCGTTTTTCGGACGACGGAACGCCGTATATTTGCTGGGAAACGGAGTGGAGGGTTAATCCGACCGGCGAAAGCGGCGAAAAAGATTAATGACGTTCTGCTATTGCATTTTATTTTGCAATATGTTAAAATAAGGAAAAAGAACCGCCGAATATGGGACGGAGGGAGATTTTATGCGGGTTACGAGAAAAGACGTGTCAAGGCTTGCGGGTGTGTCGGAGCAAACCGTTTCATACGTGCTGAACGACAGCCGTAAATTTTCGAAAGACGTCGTGGACAGAGTAAACAAAGCAATAGAAATGTTGCATTATAAACCCGATATGGTTGCGAAAAGCATGGTTAAGAAAAAAACCGACACCGTCGCGATAATAGTAAGGGATATGGCAAACCCGATATTCCCCGCCATTATCCACGGCTTTCAGGAACAGGCAGCCGAGTGTGGCTACTCGGTTTATATATCCGACGTGGCGGGTAGCGGAGACGTGGAAAAACAGGTAAACGACCTGATTGCAAGAAGAATAGACGGGATATATATCTCTCTTGTTTCCGAACGCAACCTGAACGAAATCGTAAGCAGATTTCTGGATAACAACGTGAAAGTCGTGCTGGGCAACAAAGAAGAAACCGTGAAGGAAAGTCTGCCGGTCGTTGAAGCGGATATGGACGGAGGAATGAGAAAAATCGTCGCATATCTGAAGGAGAAAGGACATAAAGACATAGTTTATCTGAACGGGCTTAACCCGGAACAGAAAAGCAATCGTCGTTTTTCCGCGTTCGTCGACGAATATTATAAGGAGTTCGGTAAACAACCGAGTGTGATAAACGACGACGCTCCCTATTCGACAACCGTCGAAGACGGAATGAGGCTTACAGATAAATTGCTTTCTGAAAATGTGCCTTTCAGCGCGATTATCGCTACAAACGATCTGATGGCTTACGGCGTTATAGATAAACTGAAAGAAAGAGGTTATCGCGTGCCGGATGACGTTTCCGTCGTGGGCATAGACGATATCATGTATTCGAAGTATATAAACCCTCCGCTAACCACGCTCGGTTACGATTATAAAATGCTCGGAAAAAAAATATTCAGGGTGTTGTATTCCGAAATCTGCGGCGAGCGTACTTCGGAAACCAACGAGGAAACCTATATCGTCGAAAGGAACACGGTAAAGGAT
>JAJWOJ010000258.1:0-2075 GCA_021635425.1 Clostridiales bacterium
ATACCGAAAACCGCGTCGGCGGAAACGGCTTCGTATTCCGTTCTTATAACGCGCACGAAATGTTATACGTCTTGAAAGACGCTATTTACACTTATTCGAATAAAACCGAATGGCTCGAAATTATGAAAAACGCAATGACTTCCGATTTCAGTTGGAAGCGTTCGGCGGGGGAATACGAGAGATTATACGATAATATGCTTATATGAACGTATAAGCAAAAGGAGCAAAACTATAGATGAATACGACGGATGCAATAACTCCTAAAGAGATGAAAGACGCTTTAACGGGTAAATTGTCGAGATATTTCGGCGTTTCTCTCAAAGAAGCGACTCCCGAACAACTTTATAAAGCGGCAGTTATGACCGTAAGGGATATTCTTTTGGAAAAGCGCAACGCTTATCACTACAAAATGAAAGCGAAGCGCGCTAAAAGAGTATATTATCTCTGTATGGAATTTTTACTCGGCAGATCGCTCAAAAACAACGTTTACAATCTCGGCATCAAAGAACAGTTATCGAAGGCGTTGAAGGGTACGGGCGTAACGCTCGAAGATTTATACGAACTCGAACCGGATGCAGGACTCGGAAACGGGGGGCTCGGCAGGCTTGCCGCGTGCTTTATGGATGCGCTTGCTACTCAGGATTATCCGGCTATGGGTTACTCGATACGTTACGAATACGGACTGTTCAAACAAAAAATTGTCGACGGCTGGCAAACCGAACTTCCCGACGTCTGGTTACCCGGCGGGGAAGTGTGGCTCACTCAACGCTCCGACCTTATGGTACACGTTAAATTCGACGGAAAAGTCGTGGAAGAATGGACGGAACAAGGGCTTAAAATCAAGCAGGTCGATTGTCAGGAAGTCGAGGCTATGCCTTACGATATGATGATTTCTGGCAAGGACAGCGAAGCCGTTTCGGTACTCAGATTATGGGCGGCAAGAAGCGTCAGGAACTTCGATATGCGCTCCTTTTCGGAAGGCGATTACGTCCGTTGTATGCAGGAAGATAACGAAGCCGAACTTATTTCAAAGGTTCTATATCCCTCCGACAACCACAGCGAAGGAAAATCTTTAAGATTAAAACAACAATATTTTCTCGTTTCGGCAACTTTACAAAATATCGTAAACGATCACATCAGAAGGTACGGTGATTTGCATACCTTGCCCGATTTGGCGGCAATACACATAAACGATACTCATCCGGCTTTATGTATACCCGAACTCATGCGTATTCTTATGGACGAACATGGGTTTTCGTGGGACGAAGCGTGGGATATCGTTCATAGAACCGTCGCTTACACTAACCACACGGTTATGAGCGAAGCGCTTGAAAAATGGAACGAAGATCTTATTGAAAGAAGATTGCCGAGAATCCACTCTATAATCAAAGAAATAAATCAGCGTTTTTGCGCCGATATGTGGAATCTTTTTCCCGGCGATTGGAATAAAATCGAACGCATGTCGATTATGTCGCACGGACAGGTCAGGATGGCTAATTTATCCGTGGTTGCTTCGCACGCCGTAAACGGGGTTTCTTCTCTTCACAGCGAGATAATTAAAAATTCTATATTCAAGGACTTTAACGACGCGTATCCCGATAGGTTTACGAACGTTACGAACGGTATAGCGTACAGGCGTTGGCTTTGTCAGTCGAATCCCGAACTTGCGACTCTTATAACCGATTGCATTGGCGACGGTTTCGTTCACGACGCCTCGAAACTTGCCGAATTTAAGAAATTCGTCGACGACGAAGCGGTTTTGAAACGACTTGACGAGATTAAACTCGATAATAAAAAGAGATTGTGCGACTTTGCTTTCAAGAAAGAAAACGTCGTAATAAATCCCGAATCGATTTTCGACGTACAAGCCAAAAGATTGCACGAGTACAAGCGACAACTTCTGAACGCTATGTATATAATCAATCTTTACAACGAACTTAAAGACGAGCCCGATAAAAACGTACATCCGAAGACGTTTATTTTCGGCGCGAAGGCCGCTCCTGGATATTATATGGCAAAGCGTATCATAAAATTGCTTTGCTGCTTATCCGAAGACTTAAGAAAAAATCCCGATT
>JAJWOJ010000258.1:2085-3662 GCA_021635425.1 Clostridiales bacterium
TATCTTGAAAATTATTGCGTTACCATGGCTGAAACTCTTATGCCCGCAGCCGAAATATCGGAACAGATTTCCACCGCGGGAAAGGAAGCGAGCGGTACGGGCAATATGAAGTTCATGATAAACGGAGCGTTGACGATAGGCACTCTGGACGGCGCAAACGTCGAAATGAAAGCGCACGTCGGCGACGACAATATCTTCATCTTCGGAATGAATGCAAAACAGGTCGAAGATCTATGGAAACGCGGATACGACGCGACGGCGTTTTATAACAACAACGCTACGTTGCAACGCGTAATTGCGGCGTTAAAACAAGGATTCGACGGAGAAAAATTTGAAGACATAGCAAATTATCTGCTCGTAAATTCTCCGATTGCCGATCCGTATATGTGTATGGCTGATTTCAGTGATTTTCTTGCAATTCATAAAAAGGCGGACGATTTGTATTCGGACAGAAACGAATGGAACAAAAAATCCTTGCTCAACATTGCAAGTTCGGGATATTTTTCGGCAGACAGGGCAATTAAAGAATACGCGGAAAATATCTGGAAATTAAAACAAATAAGATAACGACGAATATATGTATTTTTATTACGATGCGCTCGACGAAACTTGCAAGAATATTCGCGGAGCGATTATCGAAGGCGATGAATTAAAGATTACCGTAAAATCAAGCGGCGTTGAAAAATGCCGCTTGATTATGCGTTATGACGAAGGAGCGGATTTTAAGTACGACATGATAAAGTCCGGCGATGGTTTTACGATTACGCTTATAAACCTTAAAACGGGCTTGATATGGTATCGTTTTGAAGCGGACGGCGCTATTTTCGGAAACGACGGGTTGTGCGTGGCAAAAGAAAATTCCGATGAAAATTTTCAACTTTCGATATGTAAAAAACGCGACGATATATGCGAAAATGACGGGCGGATAATGTATCAGATTATGCCGGACAGATTCGCAAAAGCGGCAGGATACGGCTGTGAAAACGGTAAAAAACTGAAAAAATGGGGCGAAATGCCCGATTTTTTACCAAATGAAAAAGGTAAAATTACTAACGACGATTTTTTTGGCGGTAATTTGGAGGGTATACGAAGGGAAATTCCTTACCTGAAAAGTTTAGGGGTGAATTGTATATACCTCAATCCGATATTCAAGGCACAAAGCAACCACAGATACGATACCGGGGACTATTTTGAAATAGATTCACTACTGGGCAATTTTGACGATTATGTAAGATTAGTTACAGAATGTAAAAATAATGACATATGTATAATATTAGACGGTGTGTTTAATCATACAGGCGATGATAGTCTGTACTTCAATAAATACGGAAATTATAAATCCATCGGCGCTTACGAGTCGGAAGAATCGCCGTATTACGATTGGTATACGTTTGAAGAATTCCCGGATAAATACACGTGTTGGTGGGGAATAGACACTTTACCGACGATAAATAAAAATTGCAAGGAGTTTGAAGATTTTATTGCGGGGCATGACGGAGTGCTCGATAAATATTTGTCGATAGGAGCGGGCGGAGTACGCCTTGACGTTGTTGATGAAATATCCGATACGTTTGTAC